>DATFJZ010000274.1:0-5527 GCA_035268945.1 Desulfobacteraceae bacterium
TTAAAATTAGTATTGTGTCCCTGTATTTTGTCCCTGTATTTCAGTATTTTGTCCCTGTATTTCAGTATTGTGTCCCTGTATTTTAGGTTTTTTCCTGGACCTTTGCATGGAGATGGCGGATCCGCTTGCTCAAAACCGAACAGATCTGGAGGGCAATGCCGGGAAACTCCAGGGCGGTTTCCTTGAACTCCTGCTTGTGAAGGAGTAAAAACCGGCACGGTTCAACGGTTTGAATGGTGGCGGACCGGGGGGAATCATCGATCAATGCCATTTCCCCAAAGGCTCCGCCAGCATGGATGTGATCGATCACCACTTCCATGCCGTCATTTTTCTCCATGATAACGTGGACCTTGCCTTCAATGATGAGAAACACCGTCTCTCCCACATCCCCCTGCCGAATCACCCGCCTGTCTGCAGGATAGTCCAGCTCTTTTGTGACATTGGCAATGGCGGCAAGTTCTGCAGCACTCAAGCCGGAAAAAATTTCGATCTCTTTGAGAAGCAGTATCTTCTCACCCAGAGAGATCTCTTTGGATTCGATCTCTTTTCGGGTCTGGTCGGTGGTATGGATTCTTTGGTCTACCATTTTACTTTCCTCGACAATCTCTCTGCGGTCAGAGTTTTTCAGTTCATGGAGGGTCTTGTTCCCTTCAACAAAAGAGGGGGTCTCAAGGGCAAGCCCCAGGCCCATCACAACATCCACCCAGTCCGGGGAAGAGACCAGCCTTGCAAACACCTCGTTTCCATCCTTTGAAAATTTTGGAATGGGAACCAGCCCTTTTGCCTCTGCCAGGGCCGTGGCCGGCGTGGGGCTTTCCAGGAGGGGAAGCATGGCGTTAAAGGTCTTCCGGTCCAGGATGTCATTGAGCAGTTCGATGGCATTGGCCCTATGGCGGGAGTCAGAAGAAAAAATGCCCCGCCAGGCCATTTTCATTTTGCCCGTCTGGTCGTGGAGGGCAAGAACCCGGACGATATTTTCAACCATCAGCTCTTTTTTCTCCAGCAGATGTTCCACGGCAAGGTCTGACATCTTTCCCCCGGGCAGATGGCCAAGGGCCTGGGCCATGGCAAGGTGGTCATAGCAGGTGTTTAAATTTTTCCTGGCAAACAGCAAGACGTCAAACTCTTTAATGTCGAGGGTTTCCAGGAGCTTGAAAATTCCTCTGCGGATTCTGGAATTGGGCAGCCCCAGAGATTCCACCAGAACTTTGTTGTTTTGAAAGGCCGCGGATTCGATTTTCTCCATGGCTGCATCGCGGACGCTGTCGGATTTGTCCCCAAGGCCCAGAATAGCCTTTTCCAGGGAACGCTCATCCTCGATCTCCAGAACGTCCAGGGCAGCCAGCCTGATCTCTTCCCTTTCATGGGAGAGGTAGCTGCCGATGATCCGGTTCAGCTCCCTGGCCTTTAGACGCCGCAGGGCAATGAGGATATCCGGTATGATGGGATCGATCTTTTCCCGGGCGAGCATGGCCAGGAGGGTGGGAATGTATTGCCGCTCCCTGCTCAGCCCCGCGCTGATCACTCCGGACTGCTGCTGTTCAATGGTCTGGGAGTCAAGCCAGCCGTCGATCATCTGCCGGTGGCGGTCCGGGTTTCGATGGTAGAGACAGGCCGCTGCAAATCCCCTGACAACAGAATGGTCACTGGTGATGTACAGCGAGAGGTCAATTCCCTCTGCCGCCTTGAATCCGTGCCGGGTGATCCGTTTGAGGATGGCGATGGAGAGCTCATGCTTTTGGGGATCCAGCAGCGGAACAAGCTTCTCCATGGCTTCAAACTCGTTTGAGAGCATTTTTATCAGGGCCACCTGGGTTGCTTCGTCCTGGTTGTCAAGGTTTTCCAGGATCAGCCGGTCAAGATTGCCGGACAAGAAGTTCTGCAGCAGTCTTGCGTACCACACCGCATCGTCGCCCCGGGCCGCCAGAAAGGAGCGTTCCAGATCGGACAGGGTTTTTTCCTGGTTAAAGATCTGTTTCAGCTCTTTGTTGTCAAAACGCTTGATGTCCAGAAAATTTTTGGAGATCAAATCCAGCAGGATGGCCGAGTATTTCCATTTGAGCACAAAGGGGGCTGCGGCCCAGGCAATCATAAAGGGGAGGGCCACCAGGGTCAGGTAACGGGGGTGAAACAGGGGGGCTGACAGGAGTATCAAGGTCGAGCCGGTGAACAGGGCTGCCCTGACAACGGTTCCCCGTAAAAACGGCCGGATCATTTTTCGGTAGGATTCGGGAAAGAGGCCGATGAGAATCGAGTTTGCCGGCATATTGATGGTGGTCCGGATAATATTGGTGGACATCCTGGCATACATGGCGGAGAAGAGATCAAACCGGAACAGGAAGGCAAACAGGGCCACCATATAGTTGAAGGGGTGAAACATCAGGGCCACGGGAAGTCCCCACCTGCCGTATATCCTACCCACAAAGAGCAGGATGAACAGGCTGATGGCGTAAAGCCCCCCCCGGAAATATCCGAAGAACTCGATCATGGCAGCTTCCGATGCGAACTGGTCATTCACCGCATAGCTGAACTGGTAGTTGATGATGGGAATCACCACATTGGGCATGAAGGTGAGGACCAGAACGATTTTGATGAGAAGAGACTCCTTGATCAGGGGAAGGACCTTTTTCATTTCCTCCTGGAAAGAGGGCTTTTTTTGCTTTGTCTTTCCTGTTTTTTCACCAAAGACAAGGAGGGGATAGCTTGTTCCCATCAGTTCGACGAGAACCGCGCCGGCAAGGGTGGTGAAAAAATAGAGGTAGAGAAGGTTGTCAAGGTTGAAGGCTTTTGCAAAGTACGGGGTGAAGAGACTGCCGAGAATCAGACCGACGACACCGCCGGCGGTCAAAAGGGGAAAGAGACGTTTGGACTGCCTGGTGTTGAAAAGGTCGTTGCAGAGATTCCAGAACAGCATGGCCTGGAGCAGCTCGAACTGGCTTTTCAGCATGAAGAGCAGGGGGTACAGCAGCTCAAACCCAAAGGGGATGAGCAGCCGGATGGCGGTGGCAAGGATGCCGGAAAAGAGGAACAGGGCGGTCAGAAGCCTGGCTCCGGATACTTTGCTCAGCAGCGCAGTGATGATGCCGGTGACCAGAAAGGTGGCAACGGCGTTGAGCATGTTGACAATGGGGATGTATTCAACCCCGAACCGTTTTAAAAATGCCGTTTCCGCGTAGTTGTTAAGAACAATGCCCGAACTTCTGATGACGAACAGCAGGCCCGCCGTCCAGAGCAGCAGGGAAATTTCCTCTTCGTATATTTTTAAAAGGCCAAGGAGTTTTGCCCGCATCAATCTGCCTCAAGGACCAGCCTGAATCCGGTTGTCTTGAATTTTGAACCGGGGTGGCCATAGGTCCTGTTGGCGCTTCGCAGGTATTGTCCGTATTTATACCAGCTCCCCCCCCGCCTGACCCTGCTGTCGGATTGATTACCAGGCTTTTTACCGGCCTGATATTGGCCATAGCGGTCGGAACACCACTCCCAGACATTGCCGTGCATGTCATAGATTCCCCAGGGGTTGGGGGGAAACTGTCCCACCGGTGCCGGCCGGTCCGGGGCAATCGCTTTTAACTCATAGAATTCGACACACCCGGCCTCTTTTTTGGTGTTGTTGGCAAACATGGCCTTGGAGCAGTCGATATGGTTCCCCCAGCTGTAAGCCGTTTGAGTGCCTGCCCGGCAGGCATATTCCCACTCGGCCTCGGTGGGCAGCCGGCAGGTTCCCTTTTGGGTTTTGTTCAGTTCCCTGATAAATTCCAGGCAGTCATAATAGGAGACCCTTGTTACCGGCATTTTTTCTGTTCCCTTTTTTCGTGCAAGCCAGCTGGTGCCCATGACGGCCCGCCACTGCCCCACGGTTACTTCCGTGGACTGGATGTAGAAGGCGTTTTTTATTGTGACGGTGTGGAGGGTTTCATCGGAATCACGAAAGGGCTCTGTTTCAGGGCTTCCCATCTCAAAGGAACCGGGGGGGATTGGAACAAAGGTCATCCCCAGGTGGTTGATGATGGTTTTATCCCGGCTGGTTCCTGGATCTGACAGAGCAGGCGGCAAACCGGAAAACAGAACAAGGAGCAGGACTGCCAGGGTTGTGTAAATACTTTGATAATGGGAGAAGGTCACAATCATTGCCTTTTCTTGCACCAACGAGATAATAATTCACGCATCCTGCTTGCCCTTTTGCCTGTCCTCTAGGCTGCGGCAACAGGCACATGCTTTACATTGCAATATAAATTCACGGTATTGTCAAGCAAAAAGCAGCCGTTTTGATCAGCCCACGGGAATTGAGACAAGGTTCCCAGGGCCCATTCCATTTGCTGACCCCACCCCAGGGGGCCGAGGTTATGATCAAGCCCTTGTGTTCCTCATAGGATTGGGTTATTGTCAGTTTAGGGCCTGACCCCACCCCCGGATGGCTGATGGGGTGGCCGATGTTATGATCAAGCCCTCAGGTTAGAAGCGTCCAACACCCAAAGTTGAGTATACAATCTTTACCAGAAGGGGTACACATTTTATGAAAATAGCGTTTTTGATGGACAGGCCGGAGCAGATCTCCCCTGAATATGAGACAACAAGTCACATCATGCAAGAGTGCAGCAGGCGGGGGCATGCCCTCTATTTTCTGGAACCCCACGATATCTATGTCAGGGCCCAGGACGTGGTTGCCCGAATGGATGATATTACGGTGTCCCAGGATCTACCCCTGGAACAGTACTGGGAAAACGTGATGGAAAAGATCGAAACCGGGGAGAGGATCTTCAAGAAAATAGAAGAGATGGATGTGCTTTTTTTGAGAAAAGATCCACCCTTGAACTATAAATCCATGGAATTTCTCGCGCCGGTAAAAAACAAGCTGTTCATGATCAATGATCCTGCCGGGGTGATGATGGCAAACAGCAAGCTTTACTGTCTCAATTTCCCGGAGTTTATTCCTGAAACTCATATCTCCAGGGATCCGGAAAGAATTAAACGGATCATCGACGACTTTGGAGGGGACATGATTGTAAAACCCCTTGACAGGTTTGGCGGACAGGGGGTAATAAAGGTAAGCACAAAAGATCAGGAAAATCTCAACTCCCTGATCCATTTTTATGTATGCGCCTATCGGCCCTATCCGGAACGGGAAACCATCATGGTCCAGGAGTACATCAAAGAGGTCAGGGAGAAGGGCGATGTTCGAATTCTCATGCTCAACGGGAAAATTCTCGGCGCCATGTCAAGAAAAGCCGTTGACGGCGGTTTCAGAACCAATATCCATGCCGGCGGCAAACCGCTTTACCATGAAATCACCGACAAAGAAAGGCACATATGCGAAACAATCGGCCCCAAACTGGTTGCCGACGGGCTCTTTTTTGTGGGTGTGGATTTGATAGGAGAGAAATTAATGGAGATAAACTGTGTCAGTCCCGGGGGAATTCCAAGGATCAATCAGCTGAACAGTGTGAGGATTGAAACCGACGTGGTGGATTTTCTGGAAAAGCGGGCAGGGGAGCAGGGTCATGGGTAACAGATCCCCATGGTTGACACC
>DATFJZ010000275.1:0-2812 GCA_035268945.1 Desulfobacteraceae bacterium
TGTTGTGGGAGGGTTTCAGGGCGACGCGGCCTGTGAGCCGGTGAATGCCCTCGATATTGAGGTTGTTTTCGGCAATAACCGAGATAACGCTGGAAATCTGCCGGGCGGTGAGTTTTTTGCCCAGGAGGGTTATAATCCGACGCTCACTGGCCCTGGCCTCTGCCCAGTTTTCGTAATGGTTCTGGTCCACCGGCTTGAAATCGATGGAGAGTCCCATGTTGTGGCTCTCGAAAAGCATGTCCTTGAAGATGGCGGCAAAGTCCTCCTCCCTGGGAATTTCCACAAGAATCCCAAGGGAGATATGCTCGTGGATCACCGCCTGGCCGATGTCAAGGACATTGGCGCTGTACTGGGCCAGGATACCGGTAAATTTTGCATCAAGCCCCATCCTGTCCCTGCCGGTAATATTGATCAGGACCACTTCGCTCATGCCACTCCTCCGTTGCCGGAAGACGGGGCCGATACCAGGTTTCCCACAACCTCCTTGAGCACGGCATCCACATCTGCCGCGGCCTTTTCAGCGACCTGGATGATCGCCTCTACGGTGTCCTTTTGCGGTGCATCGGGATCATTGATATTGGTGATGGTGGCAAGCCCGAGGATCTTCATACCCCCGTGGACCCCTGCAATGGCCTCCATGACCGTGGAAAATCCCACGGCATCACTGCCGATCATCCCGAGGAACCTTGTCTCTGCCGGTGTTTCAAGGGAGGGGCCGGCAAGCCCGGCATAAATGCCCCTTCGCGGCACAAGCCCCCTTTTTTTCAGGGCCGTCTCGGCAAGGTGCGACAGTCCAGGGTCATACACCGCTGTCATGTCGGGGAAACGGATGCCCCACGATTCCTCATTGGGCCCTGTGAGGGGATTGCTCCCGGTGAGGTTGATATGATCCTGGATGATCATGATATCACCGGGGGAAAAGGCCAGGTTCAATCCCCCCGAGGCATTGCTGATAATGAGGTATTCCACCCCGAGTCTCTGCATCACCCGGACGGGAAAGGTCACCTCTTGGGGGGAGTACCCCTCGTAAAGGTGAAACCTCCCCTGCATGGCCATCACCTCCACCCCTTCCAGGGAGCCGCAGAGGAGTTTTCCCCTGTGGCTCTCCACGGTGGAGACAGGGAAATTTGGGATGTCAGCATAGTCAAAGGTATCCTTTACCACCATGGATTCGGTGCTTGCCCCGAGACCGGTGCCGGTGAGAAATCCCACCCGTGGAACAACCGAGGTGTGCTTCTGGATGAATTGCGCTGTTTTTTCGACTTTTTCTCTGTAAATTTGATTCACCTTATTATGTGGTTCAGCCCATCTGGTCATTACCCGTTGATGTCGGATAAACCACCGGGCAGTGCGTGTTGTGACGTCCCTCCAAACTTTGATCATAACACCGGCCACACCACGGAGGAACCCAACACCAGGTAACGCCGCTGGTCCACGGAACAGTGGTATAAGCCGAAGGTCTGATCAAGCCGATCATTTATATTTGGTATTTGTAACCTGAAGAGAAAATCAAGTCAACCTCAACCTTGACCTTGAGCTTGACCTCAGGCCGTCGGAAATAAATAACGCCCTTCCGCCCCATGGACGAAGAAATTATCATGCCCCTGGATTTTTTTATTGACATTGCCACCAATTATGTTGTTATTAGAGTAGCAACACAATTGAGGAGAAACCAGTGAAAAATCTGTCAAGCTTACAAAATCTTGGATTTACCCAATACGAAGCGGCCTGCTACATGGCCCTTATCCAGGACCATCCGGTGAACGGTTCACGGCTCAGCCGGCTTTCCGGGGTGGCAAGGTCCAGGGTATACGATGTGCTCCAGGGGTTGAAGGCCAAGGGATATGTGGTGGAGGTCAAACAGGGAGCCTACGCCCCCCTGCCCTCGGACGAGCTGATCAAGAGGGTGACGGCCCGGTTCAACGCCAACATTGCTGCCCTGGAAAAAGAGATTACCCGAACAGCCCAAAAGACGGACCTTGAATTCATCTGGACCCTGACCGGATACGATACGGTCATGGAAAAGGCCATTGAAATGATCAAAAATGCCGAAAAAGAGATCTATGTCCGGCTCTTTCCCAGGGCAGATCAGCATCTGGAAAAATATCTGAAGCGGGCCGCCGAAAAAAAGGTCAACATCCGGTACATCGCCATGGGAGCGATCCCCCGAAAGTTCGACATCCAGGTTATTCACCCCGAGCAGGAAACACTGGTGGAAACCATTGGCGGAAGTTCCTTTGATGTTATCTGTGACAGGAAAGAAGCCCTTACCGGCATATTTGAACCGGGCAACGAAGATTTATCCCCCATCAACTGGACACGGAACCGATGGTTTGTAACGGCAAGCAGGGACAGCCTCCGTCATGACTTTTTCCACTGTTTTCTCCAGAAGACCTATGACAACAACGAAGCCCTGACAGAGGATGAAAAGAAGATATACAGGATCATAAAACAGGACAGATAGCAGTAAATCTGCCGGTCTGCCCCAAAAAGAGAGGTGCAGCATGAATGCTTTACAGGAAATAAAACAGACCAGCGGTTTTTCCACGATCCCGGACAGTGAAATTTTCGATTTTGACCGGGACCACGGTGCCCGTCACTACGACAGGATTGATCTGGTTGTCCGAAAAGCCCTGGGATGCTGGCTATTTGATGACCACGGCAACAAATACCTGGACTGCCTTGCCGCCTACTCGGCGGCCAACCCCGGCCACAACCACCCGGAAATCATCAGGGCGGTGACAGAGGCCCTCCATGGAAACTTTGCATCGGTGGTATCCAATGTGGTCTACTCGGATCCCCTGGGGGTTTT
>DATFJZ010000276.1:0-4336 GCA_035268945.1 Desulfobacteraceae bacterium
GTTTGCCAGGACAGTGGCCCAGCGGGTCATGATGATGGACGAGGGGATGATCGTTGAGGAGAATTCACCGGAGGAGTTTTTCAACAACCCCAGAAACGAAAGAACCAAGCTGTTCTTGAGCCAGATCCTCTAAGATGGCTGTTTGGTTTCCTTTATGAGTTTATTTGCCCTTCACTCACCGTTTTCCCCCACCGGAGACCAGCCCGGTACCATCGCCACTCTCTCAGAGGGAATAGCCGCCGGCAGAAAACACCAGGTGCTTTTGGGAGTGACAGGGTCGGGCAAGACCTTTACCATGGCCAATGTCATTGCCAGGGCAGGAAAACCGGCCCTGGTCATCGCCCCCAACAAGACCCTGGCGGCCCAGCTGTACAACGAGTTCAAGACCCTCTTTCCGGAAAACGCCGTGGAGTATTTTGTCAGTTTCTACGACTACTACCAGCCCGAAGCGTACATTCCCACCAGCGACACCTATATCCAGAAGGACTCGTCCATCAACGAGCTCATCGACAAGATGCGCCATTCGGCAACACGGTCGGTACTTGCCCGACGGGATGTCATCGTGGTGGCAAGCGTGTCGTGCATTTACGGCCTGGGCGCTCCCGAGGACTATCTTGCCCTGCGGGTGGAGCTCCAGGAGGAGATGGAAAAGCCCAGGGAAACGCTGTTAAAAGAACTGGTCAATATTCAGTACACCCGCAACGATACCGATTTTCACCGGGGCACCTTCCGGGTAAGGGGGGACCGGGTGGAGGTCTTTCCTGCCTATGAGGAGGAAAGAGCCCTGCGTATCGACCTGTTCGGCGACACCATCGAGGCCATATCGGAAATCGATCCCCTCAAGGGGGATGTGATCCACACCCTCAAGGAGACCGCCGTCTATCCGGCTTCCCACTATGTGACCCTGAGCGAGACGAGGAAGAGGGCTGTCAAGGGGATCAAGGAGGAGCTCAAGCAGCGGCTGGACTTTTTCACGAAGGAAAACAAGCTGGTCGAGGCCCAGCGCCTGGAAGAACGAACCCAGTACGACCTTGAGATGATCAATGAGATGGGGTATTGCAGCGGCATCGAAAACTATTCCCGGCACCTTACCGGCCGGAACCCCGGGGAGCCGCCGCCTACCCTGATGGACTATTTCCCCGGGGATTTTCTGATTTTCTTTGACGAAAGCCACATCTCCGTCTCCCAGATCGGCGCCATGTACAAGGCGGACCGCTCCCGGAAGGAGACCCTTGTCCACCACGGGTTCAGGCTGGTGTCGGCCATGGACAACCGCCCGTTGACCTTCGACGAGTTCAAAAACAAGATTGCCGCTGCGGTTTATGTGTCGGCCACCCCTGCGGCCTACGAGCTTGAAAAGGCCAAAAACAGGGTGGCCGAGCAGATTGTCCGCCCCACAGGGCTCCTCGACCCTGTCATCGAGATGCGGCCGGCCACCACCCAGGTGGATGACCTCTACGAGGAGATCATGAAAACCGTGGAAGCCGGTGAGCGGGTCCTTGTGACCACCCTGACCAAGCGCATGGCGGAAGATCTTACCGACTATTTTTCAGATTTGGGCATCAAAGTGAAATACCTCCATTCCGACATCGGCACCGTTGAGCGCATCGACATTATCCAGGATCTGCGCAAGGGGGTGTTCGAGGTGCTCATCGGGATTAACCTGCTCCGGGAGGGGCTCGACATCCCCGAAGTATCCCTTGTGGCCGTTCTGGATGCCGACAAGGAAGGGTTTCTCCGTTCCTTTCGATCCCTTGTCCAGATTGTCGGCCGGGCCTCTCGGAATTCTGCCGGCAAGGTGATTCTCTACGCCGACCGCAAGACCCCTTCCATGGCCCAGGCCATGGAGGAGACCGACCGCCGCAGGATTATTCAGAAGGCGTACAATAAAGAGCACAGGATTGTTCCCTCCACCATCATCAAGGAGATCAAGATGTTTGATTACTCCATGGAAAAAAAGGTCCTCTCCCATGGCATGGAGGTTGCTGAGACCACGGAATCCTACGATGCCGGTTCGGGGGACATTGATGACATCATCCGGTCCCTTGAACGAGAGATGCGCCAGGCCTCTGCCAGAATGAAGTTTGAAAAGGCCGCCGATCTGAGGGACAAGATAAAAGAGCTGACCAAGATAAAAGAGCTGTAAATCCTCCCCAAATGAAGGATCTTATTCCTCCCGGCGGCCGATACCTACCTGAAACGAGAACCCTGGAATAATTGCTATGGAATCTTGTGATGGCCCGCTCTTGTTCAAACAAGCGGGGATGTTGACATCACAACTGTCCACGGGGAATTTTCCTTGACACCCGGTATCAATTTGTATATCAGAGGAACACTGAAATCTTGACTCTCTACTCCAGGCGGCCTGGCCCTGCAGACAAATATGCGGCAGGGACCGTCTGGTCTGTTTGGGCCTGGATAAGCGATTGCAATTTAAACCGGGGAAAGAATACAATGACGGACATTTCCATTGGTTACGGTTCAGCGGCGGTGGTGAGCATGGCAGGAGCCCGTCATGACCGCCGTTGAAATTGTCATTGTTGCCGTGGGGCTTGCCATGGATGCCTCTGCAGTGTCACTGGCCGCCGCCGCCGCCGGTTTTGCCGAAAACGGGCGGGCCGTTTTCAGGCTCTGCTTCCATTTTGGGCTGTTCCAGTTTTTCATGCCGGTGCTGGGGTGGTTCATGGGCATCCGGTTTGTCTCATATTTTAAGGCCTTTGATCACTGGGTGGCCTTTTTTCTGCTGGCCTTCATCGGAATACGGATGATTGTTGAAGGGATGGGATCTTTCCCCGGGGAGCATCAAAAGGATCCCTCCAGGGGCATGACCATGGTGATGCTCAGTGTGGCCACCAGCATTGATGCCCTTGCCGTGGGGTTAAGCCTTGCCGTGCTGGATGTGAATATATGGTATCCCAGTGTCATGATAGGCGTGATCACCGCAGCCATGTCCTATGGGGCCATCAGGATCGGCACAAGGCTTGGCATCCTGTTTGGAAAGCGCATGGAAATGGCGGGCGGGGTTATCCTCCTTATGATCGGCTGCCGGATCCTCATAAGCCACTTATAATTTGCCCATGTCCCTTACCAGCACGATCGTGGCTATAGTAACAGGCACTATGGTGTCTCCCTTTTAAAAAAGGAGCTGTGATGATGAACCGAGAAGTGCGTGATGCGTTGAAGGCGGGACTTCCTTTGTTTATTGGTTATGCGCCTGCAGCAGCAGCCTTCGGGATCCTCTGCAAGGCCTGTGGGGTGTCCCTTCTGGAAAGCTTCCTCTTTTCAGCGGTGGTATTTGCCGGGGCAAGCCAGTTTATTGCGCTGAACCTCCTGGTCACGGGTATGGGGTTTGGCGGCATCATCGTTACCACCCTGCTTGTCAATTTCAGGCATTTTCTCATGAGCACCTATCTCTCCACACGGATCAGGAATATCGCCAGACGATATTTTTTCCCCATTGCCTTTGGCATCACAGACGAGGTGTTTTCAGTGCTCTCCTTCAAAAAAGGGGTGTTGACAAAAACCTTTATTTTCATTCTCCAGCTTTCCGCCTACTCGGCCTGGGTGGGTGGTACACTGGCCGGATATATCCTGGGGGGCTTTCTGCCCGGGGATTTGACAAAAAGCATGGGGGTGGCCCTGTATGCCCTGCTGGTGGCAATCCTGCTGCCGGAAATCAAGCACTCTTCCAGGGCCCTGGTTCTGGCCCTCTCTTCGGGACTGCTCAACACGATTCTGATTCATCTCGATTTTCTTCCCAGGGGGTGGACCATTATTGCGTGCATTTTAATCATCGCCACCGCCGGTATGCTGCTTTCCGATGATACCAAAGGAGAAGCCCTGTGAATAACCTGATCCCCCTGATAATGGGAATGGCCGCTGTCACCTATCTGCCAAGACTCGTTCCCCTTTTTCTTTTAACGGATAAAAAAATTCCCAAACGGCTGGATCGTTTTTTGCAATGTATTCCGGCCGCCTCCCTCGGTGCCCTGGTGATCCCCGGGATGTTCAGTGTTACCCCCGAGGTCCCGGCAGCGGCCATCCTTGGCATCGGTTTTACCATCGTCTACGGCCTGTTCAAGGGAGGGATACTCTTGCCGGTTCTGGGCGCCGTAGCCGTTACCTACACGGTGCTGCTGCACTGGGGATAGGAGAGAACCCGTCGCATGACCAAAACCCAAAATGTAAGGAGTCCCACCATGAATTTTTTGAAATTGTTCCTCGCTTTGATCCTGTTGCTGTTTGTCTCGGGCTGTGTCTTGACAAAGGCCGTCACCGTTCCCATGCGTGTGGGCGGTGCCGTAATTTCCATCATCCCCGTTGCCGGAAACACCGC
>DATFJZ010000277.1:0-6008 GCA_035268945.1 Desulfobacteraceae bacterium
GTTGCCGATATTTTCACGAAAGAAACTCGGTGTAAATCACCTTCCAGTGCCTGTTATCTGCCTTCCTGGGGACGGGAAGAAAACCTTCGTCCAGACGGATAACGCTGATAGGGACCGGGATCACCAATGCCCAGAGACCTGGCAGCATAAGATTTCACAGGGTGTGGCAACACAGGTGAAACGTTACTGCCCAATCCCTGGGGCCACCATATCAAATCCCTCTGGGTAAAATAGATTCGAAGGCTCATGTGTGCCTGGTATACCCCCTGGCCGACCTCCTCGGTGTCAATGATATTAACACCTCGAAGCCATGAATGGGCTTTTGTAAGAATCACATCATAATCAATCTGTCCTTCACTGGTTTTTGAGTACGCTTCGACATATACCCCGGTGATTTTTTCAACCAGCTGCCTGTACCCGTCACTTATTGCCGCCCTTTCAGCCAGAAGCCTCCCCTGGGCTGGACTGGTTGCAATTTCCGGGACCATGCCCTTACCAATCACTTTAAACGTAACGATTCTCTCATCGGTGCCACTGCTCTGGGGGGCGGTGGCACTGCCAGGGGATATTTGATTAGAAGCTGGCACACCCAACGTACACCCATTTAATGCAACCGCTGATAAAACGGCTAAAATCAACCAGATCATCCCATTTTTTTTCATTGTTCTTCTCCCCATGATATACTATTATTAATAAACTAAACACGCCGATATTCAAGCGCACATTTACAAGACACCCTCGATCCGATGTGACCTTATCCACGGACAGTTTTCAGGTTAACCCCATTGTAAACCAAGGATTTCCCCTGTGGATATGCCAGACCCGGGTATTAAAACCGATCAACGAGTAATCAATCGACAAATGAAAACAAAACTGAACATGTTTAATGACTCCTGGGCCAAAAACAAAGCAAAACCAATGCCGTCCCTGTTTTTTTTCTTCACAGCTGCCGTGATTCTGGCCCTTACTCCCCTGATATCCCAGGGAAAAGGCGTGCAGAAAACGTATTATGCCCGACTCGACGTTAAGTATACTGACAACAGCATTGCATCGGACAATTTACTTCTCTTTCCAGCAGAGAACGATTTCAGGGCGGAAAAATTTGCCATGGTGGAGCAATCAGGCATTGCCCTCTCGTCGGATAAAGAGACCAAAATTGATTTAAAAACAGAGGCAAAACACGATGCCATCAAGCGGTTGCTGGAAGAAAAAGGGCTTAAATCCATAAAAAGCAAAACCACAAAAACAAACGGTTTGTACCAGAACGAAGTGGTTATGAGTTATGAAGGCGCTGTCAAACTTCCATGTCAAATCATTGACATCTCCTACGACACGGCAAAAAACCAGTGCCGGGTAAAGCTGAAAGTAGCGTTTTCTGCCATTGCTTTCCCAGACAGATGGCAGTCCCTTAGAATAAAACAGATAATAAAACAGACATTCAATCAGTTCATCCTGTTCTTTCGTTCCCCCCAATGAATCGGCCGTCATGCTGTTTAAGGTTTACTTTTCCCTGGTGATCTTTTATCCTGTAGGTTCTGCCCTTGGGGGGATTTTTAAAAAAACAAACTCAACGTTCGGTGTTGGATGCTTTTAAAAGGGAAAAACAATGAACAAAAAAGAGATCGAAAAACTTCAAAAAGAGATTTCAAAAAAAGAACGGCTCTGTATTGATGAGCTGAGCCAAAAAGAAAGTGCCCGGGCCTTTGACCTTGCCGGAGACTACAAACGTTTCCTGGACAATGCCAAAACAGAGAGAGCGGCGGCAAACGAGATCGTCAGGATGGCCGAGGCGGCGGGATTTGTCTCCGTTGACAGGGCCCTGGAAGACCCTGCACAAAAAACGGGCAGATACTACACCGTGTTCAAGAACAAGGCCGTTGCCCTTGCCGTTGCCGGAGAGGAGGAGATCACCAATGGCTGCAGCATCATCGCCTCCCACATCGACTCGCCGCGGCTTGACCTCAAGCAGAACCCCCTTTACGAAGACCTTGACCTTGCCCTGTTCAAGACCCACTACTACGGCGGCATCCGGAAATACCAGTGGCTCTCTTTGCCCCTGGCCCTTTACGGCACCATTGTTGCGGCCGGAGGAGAGCAGATCGACATCGAGATCGGCGAGGACCCCTCAGACCCCGTTTTTGTGGTTTCCGACCTCCTCCCCCACCTTGCCGGCAAATCCCAGGAGACCAAAAAGCTCTCCGAAGCCTTTGAAGGTGAGAAACTCAATCTCATCGCCGGCAGTCTGGCCCTGGGCAATGACAAGATAAAGGAACGGTTCAAGCTCAATGTGCTCAAGCTGCTCCACGACAGATACAATATCACGGAAGAGGATTTTGTCAGCGGAGAGCTGGAGGCGGTTCCTGCCGGCAAGGCGAGGGATATCGGGCTTGACCGCTCCATGGTCGGCGCCTACGGCCAGGACGACCGCATCTGCGCCTTTACCCAGCTCCAGGCCCTCCTTGAAACCAAAAACCCCGCCACAACAGCCGTGGGGTTCTTTTTTGACAAGGAAGAGATCGGCAGCGAAGGCAACACAGGGGCCAAATCCTTTTTCCTCCAGGACTTCCTGGCAAGCCTGGCCCTCCTGGTATCGGGATCCAACGACCAGCAGACCCTGCGCAGGACCATTGTCCGATCAAAGGCCCTGTCGGCAGATGTTAACGCCGCCATGGACCCCAACTTCAAGGATGTCCATGAGAAGATGAACGCGGCAAAGCTGGGCCACGGGGTGTGCATGACAAAGTTCACCGGGGCAAGGGGAAAGGCAGGCTCCAGCGATGCCAGTGCCGAATTCACCGGAATGGTGAGACACCTCTTCAACGAGAACAACATCGTCTGGCAGACAGGGGAGCTGGGGAAAATCGATGAAGGCGGCGGCGGCACCATTGCCAAATTCCTCGCCAACCTGGGCATGGACATCATCGACTGCGGACCGGCAATTCTCTCCATGCACTCGCCCTTTGAGATTTCCAGCAAAACAGATCTCTACATGACCTACAGGGCGTATAAATCTTTTTACTCCCGGCAGAAACAATAGACAATAACGTTGATAAAGAAAGCCTGGCCCCGTGTAACATCAACCAACACAGAAAGTTGAGAAGACACCTTGAAGCCTTGACTGATTGAATTCCATGAAATCACCACCCTTGAAAACAGTTTTGTTCCTTATCCTCTTTTGTCTTCTTCCCGGAAGCGCTGCTGTCTGCGGCGCTTCTTCGGGCCAGGATTTTGGCGCCTTGGCGGCAACGGACAGCGGCGAGATCATCTACGCAAAAAACCGGAACCAGCCGTTCATACCGGCATCAACCCTGAAAATTTTCACCGCCCTTGGCGCCCTCCACTACCTTGGAGAGGAATTTACCTTTAAGACCGACGTTTTCCTGGACAGGGAGAAGAACCTGACCATCAAGGGATACGGTGATCCGCTGTTAACATCGGAGGTGCTGACAACCCTGTGCCGACGCCTTGCCACAAGACTGAAACAGGAGGGGATCACTGCCGTCAGGGCCATTGTCCTGGATGACACCTATTTTCAGGAGAATCCCGGTATTCCCGGCAGAAGGGCATCCCTGAACCCCTACGATGCGCCGACAGGGGCGTTGTGCGCCAATTTCAACACGATCTGTTTTGCCTACAGCAGAAAAGAGGGCCGGTATGTGTCCGGGGAGAAGCAGACCCCCCTGCTCAAGGGGTTTGAAAAAAAGATCAGGGCATCCGGTCTCAAAAAGGGGCGGATCCCCCTGACAAGGGCAAAGAGCCGTCTCTACCCCGGCATGCTCATCAAACACTTTCTGGAACAGGAAAAAATAGGGGTGAAGGGCCCTGTAAAAACCGGTGCCGTGGGAAACACCTCTCCGGTGTTTTTTACCCACCACTCCCCCTATTCCCTCACCGACGTCATCAGGAAGATGCTGAAATTTTCCAGCAACTTCATGGCAAACCAGCTGTTTCTCACCATCGGCGCAGAGGCGTTTTCACCCCCGGCAACCCTTGAAAAAGGAATCGAGGCACTGACCCGCCTCGCCGACAACCGCCTCCACCTGACCGGAACACGGATCTTTGAAGGCTCGGGCCTGTCGCGGCAGAATCGCACCACACCAGAGGACATGCTCAAGATCCTCACGGCCTTCAGGCCCTACCACCGCCTCATGAGAAAAAACGAGAAAGAATACTTCAAGACCGGCACCCTGCACGGCATCCGCACCAGGGCCGGTTACTTCACCGGCAGACACAACCGCCTCCACCCCTTCATCTTCCGGGGTCTGACCCCGGCAACCGACCGTTTTTTAAGGAAAAAAATTAAAAAACACCCCGTTTTTACCCCTTAGAACCCACTTTTCAGGGGTAAAAACAGCATGGTAAGCCAAGCTGGCCCGGATGCATATCGTGCAGGCATTTTGTTCGTGTTCAAGGCTTGGCAACAGGGGCATAGTGAACGATGTCAAACCCCGGGATCTCCTTTTTCGATATAGGCGTAGGCGCTGTGGTTGTGGATGGATTCGAAGTTCTCCGCGCTGACGGAAAACCAGGTGATGTTGTCGTCATTGATCAGCTCCTGGGCCACGTCCCGGACAACATCTTCGACAAACTTGGGATTTTCATACCCCTTTTCCGTGACGTGCTTTTCATCGGCCCGCTTGAGTACGGAGTACACATCACAGGATGCGGATTTTTCCACGAGATCTATGATGTCCTCGATCCAGATAAATTTTTTAAAACGGGTGCTGACCAGCACCTCCCCCCTCTGGTTATGGGCACCGTAGGCGCTGATCTCCTTGGAACAGGGACAGACCGAGGTGATGGGAACGGCCACCTTGACCACCATATCCCTGTTTTTTTCAGGATACGAGGAGCCTTCGATGTGACAGGTATAGTCCATAAGCCCCCGGGAACCGGTGACAGGCGAGAGCTTTTCGATGAAATAGGAAAAGACGATTTCAATATGGGAGGATTCAGCCCCGAGTATTTTTTTCATGTCCCCGAGGATGTGGTTGATGGATTCCAGGGAAACCTGGGACCGGAAAAGATGTAGAATTTCGACAAACCGGCTCATGTGAGTCCCCTTGAGCTGGTGGGGGAGATCCACATACATGGAGATTCTGGCAACGGTGGACTGGAGCCCGAAACTCTTGTCAAGAACCTTGATGGGATACCTCAGCTCCTTTATGCCGACTTTGTTGATGGGAATGTTTCTGTAATCACGCTGTTTTTGGATATCAATCATAATAACGGCTGCCTGGTCATGGTTTTTTACGGACTCAATTTTCAGACGGATACATTTTCCATACAGATGAAAACCCCATCCTGTGTTCACGTTTCAGGCCTTGATCCTTGCACCTGCCCTTCCACTGGGATTCAGGACAGAACAGAGGAGCATCTCCCCCCTTTGCTGCAGCAACGGTGCCGGAGCGCCCATGGACCGCACCGCTGCTCTGTCCAAAAGAGGCAGAATCAACAGGCGTGAACACCGGATGTTCTGGTTATGTCTTCTGGGTATCCGGCAGCCGGGTTTCTTTTTTAACGCCTTTTAACACGATACGGTTGGCAGCGATCTCCCGCAGGGCCATGACAACATCCTCATTGCCCGTGGACTTGACAAGGAACTCGGCCCCTTCGTGGACCTGTCTTACCCGCAGGGCAGCCATGTGCACAAGGGCAAAACGGCTGGGAACATTTTTCAAACAATCTTCAATGGTAACTCGTGCCACAATAGATCCTCCTATAGAATTTCTACCAATTCATACGATCTCTTTCCGCCGGGGGCCTGGAGAACAACCTCGTCTCCCGGTTTTTTTCCGATGAGGGCCTGGCCAAGGGGAGAAGAGACGGAGATCCTTCCTTTGTCAATGTCTGACTCTTCCTGGCCCACGAGCATATACGCCACCTCTTCTTCGGAATCGAGATTTTCCAGGACCACCTTGGAGGCAAACCTGACACAATCCTTTTGGATGTTGTCGGGGTTGATCACCTTGGCGTTGGCGATTTTGTAGCCAAGTTCTCCGATCCGG
>DATFJZ010000278.1:0-3302 GCA_035268945.1 Desulfobacteraceae bacterium
AGGACCAATGGCCGCAGTTCTTGATTTTTAGCCTGGTGGGGCAAAAAGTCCTCCGACGTTCTCGTTCCTGACAGGGCAAGCTTTGGGGGCGGCTCTCTTCTATTTCATGCTTTGTTGTGCCCGCAGGGCATGGCCGTTATAGAAAAAAACGGATGGTGGTGTTTTGACAGAAAAATCCAAAGTAGAACAACTGCTGGACAGGGGAGTAAAAATGCCCCTGCCCGGCACGGTGGCCATCGGCGATGAGGTCGATACAGCAAGGATTTCCGGTGACAATGTCACCTTGCATCCCGGCACCCGGATTACAGGCGTAAAGACCCTTGTCATGCAGGGAACTGTTCTTGGCCAGGAAGGGCCTGTCACCCTTGACGACTGTTTTGTGGGCCGGGAAACCCGCTTGAAAGGCGGTTTTTTCCAGGGTGCTGTGTTTGCCGGGAACAACTCCTTTGGTTCCGGCGCCCACGTAAGGCGTGGGACGATCCTTGAAGAGCAGGCCTCTGCGGCCCATACCGTGGGATTAAAACAGACCCTTCTTTTTCCCTTTGTCACCCTCGGCAGTCTGATCAATTTCTGCGACTGCTTCATGGCCGGGGGAACCAGCCGCAAAGACCACAGCGAAGTGGGCAGCTCGTTTATCCATTTCAACTACACCCCCAACCAGGACAAGGCCACCCCTTCCATGTTCGGCAATGTACACCAGGGGGTGATGCTCAACAACCATCCCGTGTTCCTCGGGGGGCAGGGCGGTGTGGTGGGACCCTGCCGGCTTGCCTTCGGTTCGGTGACAGCGGCGGGCACCATCTGCAGAAAAGATGAGCCAAGACCTGACCGACTGATCCTCGGCGGGGCATTAAAGGAACGGTCCATGCCGAAAAGAAGTGGGGTGTACCTTGATGTGAAGCGGGTCTTTCTCAACAACTGCCACTACATTGCCGGGATGATCGCTTTGTTGAACTGGTACCGGAACGTCCGGCGACTTTTTCGAAATGACGATCTTGCCCGCCATCTGCAGTCCGGCATGGAAGAGAACCTGGAAGTGATCATTGGCGAAAGGATAGAGAGGGTTGAGGGGTTCCGGGGCAGCCTTGAGCAGTCAAGGCAGCAGCTCCTGGCACGGGCAGAGGGTGAAACGACCGATCTGGTCGCTTCCCATGAATCCATTATCAACCAGTGGCCGGCAATCAAGGAAAAGCTAGTCCGGGAAACAGCAAAAGAGAATCCTGACCATCGGCGGGATCAGCTTGTCAGTGCCGTTGAAAGGGGTATTGCCAGCCATGGCAATGACTACATCCGGGTGATCAGTGGGCTTGATCCTGGTGATTCCCATGCCGGTAGCCTGTGGCTTGAAGCCATTGAACAGAGCGTTTTGCAGGCGTGTAACATTTTTTAAGGAAAAGACCCATGGATAAATTATTTGGTACCGACGGCATCAGGGGCAGGGCAAACCAGTACCCCATGACGGCCATGATGGCCCTGAAAACAGGAAGTGCTGTTGCCGCTTTTGTGAAACGTCTTGGCCTTTCCTCCATCGTCATTGGAAAGGACACCCGAATGTCCGGGGATATGTTTGAAACGGCCCTGTGCGCCGGGATTGCAAGCCGCGGGGTCGATGCCTTGGTTGCCGGGGTGATTCCCACCCCGGGTGTTGCCTTTCTGGCAGCTGACATCGAGAACTGCGGTGCCGGCATTGTGATTTCAGCTTCTCACAACCCCTATTACGACAACGGGATCAAGATCTTCAAGGGAGACGGCAGCAAGCTTGTCGATGAAGAAGAGAATAGAATTGAAGAAGACATTGTTGATGGTTCCCCAAAGCCCGTTGATGACATTGGCACCATCCGGCACCTTCCCCATGGCACAGACCGGTATGCCGCCTTTCTCAAGAGCTGTTTTGATCTTCCCGAAACCCCTTCCCCCCTGAAAATCGTGGTGGACTGCTCCAATGGCGCTGCGTTTAAAGTGGCACCCCTGGTGTTTGATTCTCCCCTGTTTATCCCTGAGTTTATCTGCTGTGCCCCCGACGGCAGGAACATCAACGACAATTGCGGCTCCCAGCACACCGAAAAACTTTCCCAACGGATCCTGGACTCTAAAGCCGACCTGGGACTGGCATTTGACGGCGATGCGGACCGGCTCATTGCCGTTGATGAAACAGGAACCCGCATTACCGGGGACCAGATCCTTGCCATCTGCGCCAAACAGGCAAAAAAGGAGGGCAGGCTTGACAACAGCAGCGTTGTCACCACGGTGATGAGCAATATCGGCTTTTTAAAGGCCGTTGACTCCCTGGGAATCCACTGCCTTGTCACCGATGTTGGAGACAGGAAGGTCCTGGAAAAGATGGTGGAAACCGGTGCTGTCATGGGAGGAGAAGATTCCGGCCACATGATCTTTTCCCGGTATCACACCACAGGAGATGGTATTTTAACGGCACTGCGCCTTGTGTCGGTCATGGCGGCCAGTGGTAAACCCCTGTCGGAACTTGCCAGGGTCATGACGATTTATCCCCAGGTGTTGATGAATGTCGAGGTGGATGCCTCAAGGCCCGATTTTATGCAGATAAAACCCATCGCAGACGAGATAAACCGGGTCAAGGAGGAGCTCGACGGCAACGGCAGGGTTCTTGTCCGTTATTCCGGTACCCAGCCTCTGTTGCGGGTGATGGTTGAGGGGCCAAGCCAGGAAAAGACCAGGGCGTACTGCATGGGGATATGCGATAAAATAAGGGCCTTTGGCCGATAGGAAAGAAGCGGTTCCCGGGAAGCAGTACAACTGAGCAAACAATCGATGGGCGTGGTCATGGGTTTGATGCCACAGCCATGGCGGCTTGAGTGCCGGCGGAGGTGGCCGTAGTTGTGATCGAGCCTATAACAAAGGAGCGAATATCCATGACGGATCTTGAAAACTGTACAATAGCGGTCATCGGCCTGGGATACGTGGGCCTTCCCCTGGCCGTTCATTTTGGTGTCGGATTTGACACCATCGGCCTGGATTTGAAAGAGAGCATTGTTGACAATTGCAAACGGCACAGGGATCCCACCGGAGAGGTCTCACAAAAAGAGTTCCAGCGCGCCACCCGGTTCCATCCCACCACGGATCCGTCAATGCTCTCCAAGGCCGATTTTATTATCATCGCCGTGCCGACCCCCATTGACAGGGCCAGGCGGCCCGATCTCGGTCCTGTGGAGAGCTCTTCTGTCACAGCCGGCAAATACATGAAAAAAGGGGCCGTTGTCATCTACGAATCAACGGTGTATCCCGGGGTGACCGAAGAGGTGTGCGTCCCCATTCTCGAGACGCAT
>DATFJZ010000279.1:0-4032 GCA_035268945.1 Desulfobacteraceae bacterium
AAACTCTTCAAGCTTGTTGCTTTTGATGGTAACTATTCTGCATTCATCGGAATCCAGAGCATTAACTAATATTTTTCTTGTCATTAAATCGTTTTTATTCCCTTTTCCTTTTAAAATCAACCGTGCAAATAAAACGGCAGCAGTTCCGCCCGGGTATTCCTTTGGCCTCTTACTCCGGACAGGCCTGTTCTGATACTTCTGTCAAGGACCCATCACAGCATCAAGGGGCCCTTTGACCCTGGTACAATAAAGGCGGTTGAACCGTTATCGGGTTTGCAGATCCGGCAATTTTTTATTATTGTCATTTTACTATACCACTAATGCATATTAAAATACAGACCTCAAGTCAAATTATTTATGAAATCTTTCAACGGGGAGCCTTGCTATTTTACGGATATTATGGCATTTATTAATTTTTTACAAATGGCCAAAGGGGTCAGGTCTGCTTTATTGTGCTTTTGTCAAAGGCCTGTGTTTAAAGACAAATTTTAACAAAAGTATCAATAACGCAGGCCTGACTCCACCCCCCGGATGGCCGATGGGGTGGCCGATGTTATGATCAAACCCCATAAACGAACATGAAAACAATCTGGTGAGGAGTTGATATATTATGGATGAGCGCTACTGTCCTGAAAACGTTGAACCCAAATGGCAAACGTACTGGGAGGAGACAAGGACCTTCAATGTCAAAGAGGACAGGACAAAGGAGAAGTACTATCTTCTTGAGATGTTTCCCTACCCTTCGGGGAAGATCCACATGGGACATGTCAGGAACTATACCATCGGCGATGTTGTGGTCCGGTACAAGCGAATGAAAGGGTTCAATGTACTCCACCCCATGGGGTGGGACGCCTTTGGTATGCCGGCAGAGAATGCCGCCATTGACAACAACACCCACCCGGCGGCCTGGACCTATGACAACATCGCTTCCATGCGCGGACAGCTGAAGAGAATGGGGTTTTCCTATGACTGGGACCGGGAGCTGGCCACCTGCCAGCCTGAATACTACCGGTGGGAGCAGTGGCTTTTTCTCAAGATGCTGGAAAAGGAGATGGTATATCGGAAAGAGTCCTATGTGAACTGGTGTGAAGATTGCCAGACGGTTCTTGCCAACGAGCAGGTCGAGGCGGACATGTGCTGGCGGTGCGGCAGGCCGGTTCAGCAGAAAAAACTGTGGCAGTGGTTTTTCCGGATCACCGATTATGCCGAGGATCTGCTTCTCCATTGTGACAAGCTTCCCGGCTGGCCGGACAATGTCACGGTGATGCAGAAGAACTGGATCGGCAAAAGCATCGGTACCGAGATCAGGTTTAAAATAGACGGCAGTGACGAGGATATCGCCGTTTTTACCACCCGTCCGGATACCCTGTTTGGTTCCACCTTCATGTGTCTTGCACCGGAGCATCCCCTTGTGGAGTCCCTCTCCGCAGGTACGGATCAGGAAGAGGAGGTGGCGGCGTTTGTCAAAAAGATTTCCGACCAGGAACGGTCCAGTGATGCCATTGAAAAATACGAGAAAGAGGGTGTTTTTACCGGTGCCTGGTGTATCAACCCGGCCAACGGCAGGAAAATACCCATCTACACGGCCAATTTCGCCCTGATGGAGTACGGAACCGGGGCTGTCATGTCGGTTCCCGCCCATGACCAGAGGGATTTTGATTTTGCCGTTAAATACGGCCTTGACGTGGAAGTGGTTATTCAGCCCCCGTCACAATCCCTTGATCCTGCTTCCATGACCGAGGCGTACACGGAACAGGGGGTCCTTGTCAACTCCGATGCGTTTTCCGGCCTTGAAAACCTTGACGCCATCGAAAAGATCACCGACTGGCTTGAGACCCTTGGCAGGGGTAAAAAAACCATCAGTTTCCGGCTGAGGGACTGGGGCATATCCCGGCAGCGTTACTGGGGAACCCCCATCCCCGT
Source organism: Desulfobacteraceae bacterium (assembly GCA_035268945.1). Taxonomy (GTDB): domain Bacteria; phylum Desulfobacterota; class Desulfobacteria; order Desulfobacterales; family Desulfobacteraceae; genus DATFJZ01. Next base: position 1,924 of record DATFJZ010000279.1, read on the forward strand.
TGTCCACTGCCCCGACTGCGGCATCGTTCCCGTTGCCGAAGCGGACCTTCCCATTGTTCTGCCCGAAGATGCCGATCTTCTGGAAAACGGAGGCTCCCCCCTGCCGGGACTCGACTCCTTTGCCAGAACCGCCTGCCCCCAGTGCGGCCGGGGGGATGCAAAACGGGAGACCGATACCATGGACACCTTTGTCGAGTCTTCCTGGTACTATGCACGGTACTGCAGCCCGGGATGCGACACCGCCATGTTTGACAGGGATGCGGTGACATACTGGATGCCGGTGGACCAGTACATCGGCGGTGTGGAGCACGCCATTCTCCATCTGCTCTACTCCCGCTATTTCATGCGGGTGTTGAATACCCTTGGCCTGATCGATTTTAAAGAACCCTTTACACGACTGCTCACCCAGGGGATGGTCTGCAAGGAGACCCTGACCTGCCCTGAACACGGGTATCTCTTTCCTGAAGAAGCCGGGGTCGGTGAAGAGGGGGAAGAGATTTCCTGCAGAAAATGCGGAAAAACAGTGGATGTGGGGCGTGTCATCAAGATGTCCAAGTCAAAAAAGAACGTCATTGACCCCAACGATCTTTTGGAAAAATACGGTGCAGACATCACCCGGATTTTCTGCCTGTTTGCAGCGCCTCCGGAAAAGGATCTCGAGTGGAACGACGATGGGGTCGAGGGGTGCCACCGGTTCATCAACCGGGTGTGGCGCCTGGCTGCTCATTGCGCAGACCAGGCCGCGGCCGATGCATCTCCGTACAGGGGACCGGCGGCAGACCTTGCCGGTGACGCAAAAAAACTCTACATCAAGGCCAACCAGACCATCAAAAAGGTCACCGATGACATCGAGGGCAGTTTCCACTTCAACACCGCCATCAGCGCTGTCATGGAGCTGGTCAACACCATGTATTCCCTGGACCTTGCCTCCGAAGCGTCTGACATGCAGCAGGTGGTCGCTTTTTCCATGGAGACGGTGATTCTGCTGCTCTCCCCCATTGTTCCCCATTTTGCCGAAGAGCTGTGGGAACAGTCCGGCAGGGAGCCAAGCGTCGTTGATCAACCCTGGCCTGAATACAGAAACGATGCCCTGGCAACCGATGAGATTACCATCGTTGTTCAGGTCAACGGAAAACTGCGGTCAAAGTTCACGGCCGATGCGGGGAGTGACGATGAAAGCCTCAAGGAGACGGCCCTGGGAGACGAGGCCGTTGCAAAGCACATTGCCGGAAAATCCGTTAAGAAGGTGATTGTTGTCAAGAAAAAACTCGTCAATATTGTGGTGTGATATGGCAAAAATGATTGCACAGTACAGCCTTGTCTGCCTGCTGGTCTTTTTGTGCGCCTGCGGGTACCGGTTTTCCGGGGCAGGCAAGCTGCCGGGCAGTGTTACAAGGGTCCATGTTGCCATGTTTGAGAACAGAAGCGCTGAAACAGGTGCCGAGGCCATTTTCACCAACGCCCTGGTCAGTGAGCTGCTTCGCCGCTCAGGCGCCGACGTTGTGGAAAAAAACAGGGCCAGCGCCTTTATTTCCGGTGATATCCGGTCCATCACCATTGGGGCTTTGACCCGAACCAGCGATGATGAGGTATTGGAGCGGCGTGTCACCGCTGTTGTGGATCTGAAGATGGTAAACAGGAAGGGGAAAAAGCTCTTTGATGTCACTGGCTTTTCCGGTGATGAAGAGTTTGCCGTATCCGGGTCAAATCTGTCCGACCGGGCTTCCAGCGAAGAAGCAGTGGAAAAGGTTGCCCGGCGTATTGCCGAAGACCTGGTCAGCCGGATGAAGGATGATTTTTAAAAAGGTTTACTTGTTAGCTGATGGTTGATGGCTTTCATGATTTTTTGGAAGTTCCCTAAGGGAATGGGGGGGGGCTTATATGAAACAGCCGATTAGAGCCCCCGGCGGTCGCCTGTCAGGAACATTGAGAACCAAAGGAGATCAGACTTTTTCCCTGTCAGGCGTTAAAAAATCAAGCTGTTTGAGGACCAGTGGCCGCAGGTCGCTGATTTTTAGCCTGGCAGGGAAAAAGTCCTCCGACGTTCTCGTTCCTGACAGGCAACCGCTGGGGGCGGCACTTTCCTGTTTCATGCTTCGTTGTGCCCGC
>DATFJZ010000280.1:0-4359 GCA_035268945.1 Desulfobacteraceae bacterium
AAAAGCCACTGGACCGGCAAGCCCCGAAGCCCCTGCCCCCCGATGAAGCCGATGAAGCCGATGAAGCCGGGGAAGCCGGGGAAGCCGGGCCCGGTAACTCTGAAAAGACAACCATTGATGGCGGGAAACGGGAAAAAGCCCCTGGAGAACGTAAAAAAACAGCTGCTGACGGGGATAGATCTTCACCGGCAGAGGCGAACGGGGAAGGGGTTGAGGATGAGAAGTACCGAAAGGTAAAGGTGGAAGAGTTCCGGCTGGAAAAGGACCAGGCAAACCGTGACCTGATGGTTCGCTTTGATATCAGGAACGTCTCTGATAATCCCGGTACCATATCAGGCAGGATCTTTGTCATTTTAAAGCCGGAGCTGGGCGACCCGGCCAATTGGCTGGTGATGCCGTCGGTCCCCCTGAAAAACGGGAAACCGGCCGTTCCTTCCAGTGGGCAGTTCTTTTCCATTGCCCATTTCAAGCCTGTGAAATTCAGGGTGGCCAGTCGCCGTCCCCTGGAGCTGTTCCAGCGGGCAGAGGTGTATGTGTACGGGGAAGACGGCAGTCTGATGTTTCAGCGGAAGATATCCATATCGGGAAAAAGCGGCGATTAGTCATGGAAAAGCGCTGCTTGTCAAATGGTCTGGCCCTGGTTGGTGACGCTTTCGGTTTCCACGCCAGGGATAAAAGGCCTGATGTGTGTTCCTCTTCCCGGCCTTTGGCCGAATTTCCTGGCCAGGGACGTTGCCCGTGGTCGTTGACGCTGACCTGGCTGTTTTTCTGCCTGGTGGCGGTCCTGGTTTTCATTCCCGGCAATGTAAAGGCCCAGAAAACCCACACGGTCTTTTACGAGGGAAGCGACAACGAGCTCCACGTCTATCGGGTTTACGGGGAAAAACCGGGCAAGACCCTTCTGCTCATCGGAGGAATCCAGGGAGATGAGCCAGGCGGGGTCCTGGCGGCTGATCTCTATGCCGATTTTTCCCTGGAAAAAGGCAACCTCATTGTGGTTCCCAGGGCCAATTTCCCTTCGATTCTCCACAATCGGCGAAAGATCAACCAGGACATGAACCGGACGTTTGCCGATGATTCCGTTGCCAATTACGAGGCAAAGGTGGTGAAGGTGTTGAAGCAGTTGATCCGGGAGAGCGACTGCCTGCTGAACCTCCACGAAGGATCGGGGTTCTACTCCCCAAAAGACCAGGGGCCCCTGCGAAACCCATCCCGGTTTGGCCAGTCCATCATCGCCGATGCCGGTTATTTCCGGGGTCAATCGGGCCGGGTAACCCTGGATTTGAAAACCATGGCGGAAACGGTGATAAAAAAAATCAACGCCCGTATTGCTGATCCTGATCACTATTTTCATTTCAACAACCACAAGACAGAGGACAGGGATTCCAGCCACAAGGAACAGAGAAAATCGGCAACCTATTTTGCCCTCTACACCTGCAGCACACCGGCATTCGGCATCGAGTCCGCCAAATCCCTTCCCCTGGAGCAGAAGGTCCGCCAGCACATATACGCCATCAACGCCTTTATGGAGATGTTCGACATTGTGCCGGAAACTCCGGGCGTGGATCTGACGCCGCCCCGCCTGGAGTACATGGTTCTTTCGGTGAACGGTTCGGTTCCCGTGGTTGTGGAAAACGGTCAGCGCCTGGGGCTTGAGCGAGGGGACAGTGTGGTTCTGATGGATATCAAGGCCAATTATACCAGGGGGTTGAGTGCCGACATTATCGGCTTCGGGTCACGGTTCAGCGACATGGGCAGCCCGGTGACCATCACACGGCAGACAAGGGTGGTGGCCAAGAAGGACTTTTATCCCTGCGGCAGTATCTATCTTGATTTTCGAAAAAAAGGGGAACAGCAAGAGCAGGATCTGTCGGTTTCAGAGTCGGATTCTTCTCCAGAGATCAAGGCTTACAGGCTGAGAATAAACGACCGACTTGTGACGGCAAAATCCAATGACCATCTCTCCCTGTCTGTTGGTGATGCCCTGGTTATCGAGGATATCATCACCGGCGGTGTGGACCCGTCGAAATATACGGTGAACTTCAAGGGGTTTGTGGGAAACAGGGCGACCAACAGCGGCGAGGACAGAGGTTTTGTCATCAAGATGACCCGGGACGTTTTGATGAAGCGGTACTCCCTGAACCGCCAGGGCCGGCACTACCGGATTGTTACCACCCTTAAAGACAAAGAGGTGAGCAGGCTCTATATCGATATTGAGAAACAGCGGCCTTGATCATACCACAAACCAGAGGATTTGGCCGGAGTTGTGATTAAACTCAAAATAGGATTTATTTTAGGAGAAGAACAGTGGGGAAAAAAAACAGGGTGAATCTTTCGATAATTGACAGGGACATCAAGATCGACGGGTCCATTGTCTCCAAGGGAAAACTGATCATAAAAGGCAGTATAAAAGGCGCCATACAGGGAGAAGTGGTGATCATTGCCGAAGAGGGAAAGGTTCATTCCGATGCAAGTGTGGCCAGCATGACCATCGGAGGCCAGTTCCAGGGGGAGATCCACGCCTCCAGGGAACTGATTATTCTCTCCACGGGCAGCTGTGCAGGTAAGGTGACGTGCAAAGACCTTATTGTTGAAAACGGGGGTATCCTCAACGCTGAAGTTGCCTGCAAAACCTCCCAGACGCTTGACGAGAAGGGCCGGGAAAAGATCCGTGACACTGGGGAAAGCCAGAAAAAAATAGAGCTGTGAAACATCAGCCTTTCGTATTTAATTGCCAGCTTCCAGCAAATTCCTGCTGGTCACTGACCGCTGATGCTTTCATGGTCTGGTGCGGGGCGACCAGGGATCAAAAAGCCCTTGACTTTTTTGAGATTGTGGTGTAAAAGTGCCAAATTATTTTTAAACAGGAGTGTGACCAATTGAAAAAGTATACATATAGTGCCAAAAGAAGTGACAACACCGAAAACTGGTGTGTTGTCGATGCAAAGGATGAGGTCCTTGGAAGGGTTGCTTCCCAGGTGGCTGCCAGGATCCGGGGAAAACACAATCCCCTGTTTACCCCCCATTCCGATGTCGGAGACTGGGTGGTGGTTATCAATGCGGACAAGGTTCGTCTGACCGGTAACAAGTGGAGTCAGAAAAAATACTACCGTCACTCCGGGTACACCGGCGGCATCAAAGAGACAACTGCCGGTGAACTGATGAAGAAAAAACCGGAAGAGTTGGTCCAAAAAGCTGTCAGGGGTATGCTGCCCAAAAACAGGCTCGGCAGGAAACTTACCAAAAAGCTCTTTGTCTATGCAGGTGAAGAGCATCCCCATGCTGCCCAGAAACCCCAACCTCTTGAAGTTTGTTCCAAGAAATATAAGGATTAACAGTGATTTATGGAAAAAGAAAACAGCTATTACGCCACCGGTAAACGGAAAAGTTCTGTTGCAAAAACCTGGATTAAGCCGGGTAAAGGGCAAATCATTATCAACAACAAGGCTGTGGATGAGTATTTTGTTCAGCGGGAGGCCAGGGACATGCTGGCATCCCCCCTGGCCATCACTGAAAACAGCGATGTCTTTGACGTAAAGGTCACCGTTCTTGGCGGAGGCGTTATGGGGCAGGCTGCAGCTGTAAGGCACGGCATCACAAGGGCTTTGGTCCTTTCCGATCCCGATCTCAGGGGCGTGCTGAAAAAAGCGGGCTGCCTTACCAGGGATGCCAGGATCAAGGAACGGAAGAAATACGGTCAGAAGGGTGCAAGGGCCCGGTTTCAGTTCTCCAAGAGATAATTTTTTTGCCTGGCCGGCAAGTGGTTTAAACAGAGGGGACAGCGGGTTTTTCGTCGGAAAATCCTGCCGTCACCTCTGTTTTGGTTGACCAGGGGGGTCCAGGCGTGCCTGGGTCTGTCACCGCTGGGAGCTTCGGGGGAGCATGAAAACCTTTCTTTTTTACGACATTGAGACCAGCGGCCTCAGCAGTGCCTTTGACCAGGTGCTCACCTTTGCTGCCATTCGAACAGATACCCGCCTGGAGGAGATACGTCGCGAGTCCGTGACCATCAGGCTGCGGGACGATATTGTCCCATCGCCATGGGCGTTTTTAACCCACAGGCTGACCCCGGAGGCCCTGCAGGAAGGCCTCTGCGAATACGATGCCGCCCATAGGATTCACGGTATCATGAACCACCCGGGAACCGTCAGCATCGGTTATAACACCCTGGGATTTGACGACGAGTTTTTGCGGTTCACCTTTTACCGGAATCTCCTGGATCCCTACACCCACCAATACGCCGGGAGCTGCTCCCGCATGGATCTCCTGCCGGTGGCTACCCTGTTTCGAATCTTCAAACCGGATATCGTCAAATGGCCTGAAATCGACGGCAAGCCGAGTCTGAAGCTTGAGCACATC
>DATFJZ010000281.1:0-13699 GCA_035268945.1 Desulfobacteraceae bacterium
ATACCGAAACCCGATCTCTTCGGGGTTGGGCAGAAAAAGCCGGTCATAGAGTTTGATGGCGTCCTGTTCCGCCTCTTCATACCCCATGAGACCATGCTGAACCGGGGCCTCGGCATACTGCTTGATCACCCGGTGAAAGGGGTTGAACGAAGCAGCTGCGCTCTGGGCCACATAGGCGATCTTGGACCCCCGGATCGTTCTCAGCTCCTCGTCGGAAGCGCCCATGAGTTCCGTCCCGTCCAGGTTGATGGATCCGGAGGCCAGCCGGCAGCCCTGCCGGGTATACCCCATGGAGGCAAGACCGATGGTGGATTTGCCGGCCCCGGATTCACCGATGAGGCCCAAGACCTCCCCCCGTTTCAGATTGAGGCTGATGTCATCCACAATGGTGTTCCACTGTTCTTCAAAAAACCCTTCAATACAGAGATGTTTAATCTCCAGCAAATTGTTCTCTTCCATTTTTATTCTCCTTTTGACTGTTATTGCCGCCATTTCAAATCCGGCACCCCGTTTGACCTGGGGAAGGAAATGATATCAGGCCGAAATCTCAATGGCCGCTATTCGTGGAGACCGCTTGACAGGTGCAGCGCCCAGTCCACGATCAGATTGACGCCAACGGTTAAAAAGGCAATGGCCGCCGCCGGAACCAGGGGGGTATAGATGCCGAAGGTGATGGCACCGGCATTCTCCCTTACCATTCCACCCCAGTCGGCAAGGGGCGGCTGCAGGCCCAGTCCGAGGAAACTCAGGGACGCGATGAACAGAAACACGAAACAGAACCGCAGGCCGAACTCCGCCACAAGGGGAGGCAGGGCATTGGGCAGGATCTCGTAGCGCATGAGCCACCACAGTCCCTCGCCCCGCAGCCTGGCGGCCTCGACAAACTCCATCACCTCGATATCCATGGCAACGGCCCTGGAGAGGCGGTAGACCCTGGTGGAATCCAGGGTGGCAATGGTAAAAATCAGTACCGAAACCGACGAACCGAGCACCGACAGGATCATCAAGGCAAAGATCAACGTGGGGAAGGCCATGATAATGTCGATGATCCGGCTGAAAATCTGGTCGGTCCAGCCCCCTTTCACCGCTGCGATGAATCCCAGGACGATGCCGATGACAAACGAGAGGGCCGTTGTGATAAATGCCAGGGCAATGGTGTTCCTTGCCCCGTAAACCAGGCGGGTGAAGAGGTCCCTTCCAAGGTGGTCGGTTCCCATATAAAACTGACCGGAAGAAGAGGCCCATACATCCCCCACGATGCTGGTTTCACCATAGGGGGCAAGAACCGGGGCAAAAATTGCCACGAGAACATTGATCAGCACGATGGTCATGCCCACCCGGGCACTGATCGGGGATTGTTTTAATAAATCAAGCATCATGATCCTCCTCTATCTGGACTGTCTCAGTCTGGGGTTGGCAAGCATGGACAGCACATCTGCCATGAGATTAAGAAAAACGTAGGCCGCTGCAAAGATAAGTCCCGATGCCTGGACCACGGGCAGGTCCCGCTTGGCAACGGAATCCACCAGAAGCTGCCCAAGTCCTGGATAGACAAACACCACCTCCACGATGACAACCCCCACCACGAGATAGGCAAGGTTCAGGGCGATGACGTTGATCACCGGCGACAGGGAGTTGGGAAAGGCGTGGAGCATGATGATGCGCAGCCGCCGGATACCCTTTATTTCAGCCATCTCGATATAGGCGCTGCCAAGGACATTGATGATGGCCGCCCGGGTCTGGCGCATCATGTGGGCGGTGACAACACAGGTGAGAGTCAGGGCCGGCAGCATGATGGCGTAGATCTTATCCCACAGCCCCATGCTGCTGTTGATGGTGGCCATGCTGGGAAAGAGGTGGATCTGAACCGAAAAAAGGGCGATGAGAATATAGGCGATAAAAAACTCGGGAAACGAAATAAACGAAAGGGTGACGGTGGAGATGGTCTTGTCAAACAAGGTGTTGCGGTAAAAGGCGGCCAGCATACCAAGCATCACGGCCAGAGGAACGGCGATGACAGCGGCGGTCAATGCCAGGAAAATCGTGTTGCCGAACCGCCACCCGATGAGCCCTGAGACGGGTCGGCCATTGGCCAGGGACTTGCCAAAGTCCCCCTGGACAAAATCACCCAGCCAGGCGCCGTAACGGATGTGGGGGGCAAGGTCCAGCTTGAGCTCTTTCCTAAACGCCTCAACGGTTTCCGCCGTGGCGGACTGGCCCAGCACTGTTTCTGCCACATCGCCGGGCAAGAGTTCAACCCCTATGAAGATGATCAGCGAGATAACAAAAATCGTTACCACACTGGCTCCTGTACGCTTTAAAATCAACCATAACACATGTTTCATAATAAACCACGCTTCCTTTCTCTGTTACCAACAGGCATCATAGTTGTCCATTGCTGTTCCATGGAATCAACTCGTCTGCACTGTCTGGGATTCGGGTGATCCGTGATGTTGCCTTTTGTTACCAGAAGAGAGTCAAGGAGAAAAACCGATGTTCACCCTGGCGGCGGAACCCCGGTTGAAGCATCCCCCCCCGGATCACTGTCCAGCATCTGGATAACGCTTTCCATGGACTCTTTTATCTGCAGCGCATCCCCCTGGTCTAACCGTTTAAAGCCCGAAGACAATTTCTCTTCCAGGGGATCCGGCATATGCTCTACAAGTTCAATCCCCTTTGGTGTCAGGGAAATAAAAGCAATCCTACGGTCCTTTTGTTTTATCACCCGCTGGACCAGCTCTTTTTTCTCAAGCCGGTCAATGATTCCGGTAACATTTGCCGGTGTCACATAGAGCTTCCTGCTCAGCTTGGCAGACGACATTTCGCCAAAATCAAAAAGGGCCCTTAACAGCCTGCTCTGGGATTCAGTTAAGCCATACTGCTGGCTGAATTTTGATGCCCCCAGCTGAACCACATGATTGAGTTTTCGGATATACCTTGTCATCTCTTTGACAACCGAGTGTTTCTCAAAAGCCATACCACGTTTCTCCTGTCGAGCAAGCGGAAAAACCAAATTAACGTCCTGCCCGCATAAATTCAATGAATCTGTCTTGTTCTTTTTTCAAATAGTACCAGAACAACTCCTCTTCGAGCCGTTCAAACAGTAAATATGTGCCCGTTGGTACAACACGGAAGACGGGCCACAAGACAAGCCGAATTGTGGATCTTATTATTTCCTGGTTCCTGATAGTTCATATTATTGGTTAAAATATAAATTGTCAAGACCTATATGTTTTCGACCACATCCTTCTATCCCCTTTTATTTTGACACAGTCAGCAGAGGTTAAGTCAAAAAACCAATAAAAACGGGTTTTTATGCAAAAAATTCTTTTGGCAAACAAAGAACAAAGGGGATATTTTTATTTCTGCCATTAATAATTGAAAGCAATTGATTGGGCAGTCCCACCCGTTTTTGAGACGAGACGTGCCGGAATGGTTGAGGTGGGGGGACTATTCAACGACGTTGAGGAATTCTTCCCTGGTGATGCCGTAGTGGTTGAGCCGTTTTAAAAACTGTTTTGCATTGCCGTAACCGATGCTGAGCAGCTGCCCGGCCCTTTCCCTTCTGGCTGCGGAACCGGGGCAGTTGGCCAGGCTGTACCGGACCAGGTCATCCATGGAAAAAAGGATTGTACTTTCCAGAGCAATGCATCTGGCACGTTTGAGGGCATCCTGGATGCTTTTGGCATTGGCGTTTTCAATGCCGATATTCTCTTTTCTGGTTGCCTCAACCCTTGCCAGAAAGGCATTTTTACACCCTTCCACCCTTTGGTTGATCCGCTTTCGTATCATCTCCCCTGCCGGGTCAGGATCGGTGAAAACAATCACCCCGTTTTTTTTTCTTGCCCACTCAATCCGCTTGAATGTCGACGCTTTGATCCCGTACCCGTGGGTGATGATCACTTCCGCCTGGACAGCTTGTTTGACAGCCCTTTCATCATCCCTGCCTTCAACCACTATTGTTTCATTTATTCGCACCGGCTTCTCCATAATTTTTTCTGGTCCTGATCGGAACTCCGGCCAAATCCCCTGATTCCTTGCCCTCTCCTTCCCATCAAGGCCTGTTTTGAAACGACTCATCTTTCCACATGGACCAAAAGACAAGCAATTTCGTTCAACTTATAAGCGTTGCGGTCCCTCTCCTTTGTACTATAATTTAAAGAAAATAGCCATTCCCCACTCCAAAAAAGCACCAGAATTCAGCAGTTATCATCCATTTTTATGAAAAAAGATGAAAGGTTTTTCACATTGTGGTAATAATGAATCGAGCCTTTGACCGGGAAAAAAGGAAATATCCCGTCAAAGGACCGTTGGATTCAGTGTGACCTTCAGCAAAGAGGAGAATGACGATGGACAGACGACATTTCTTAAAAAAAACAGCATTGTGGTCTGCGGGAACCGCCATATCCCCGCTGTTGACCATCCATCCAGAACTGTTTGCCAAAACCGACGCTACTCCGGAAATCTTCGTTGCCATTGGAAAGGATTACGCCCGGACAACCCGCCTTGTTATCCAGGGGGCAGGTGGCATGGCCTCTTTTGTCAAAAAAGGGGACAAGGTGGTGATCAAGCCCAATATAGGGTGGGACCGCACCGTGGAACAGGCCGCCAACACCCACCCTGTGGTGGTTGCCGAGCTTGCAAGGCTGGCAGCGGCGGCAGGGGCTTCAAGGGTGATGGTCTTTGACCGTCCCTGCAATGAAGAGCGGCGGTGCTACCAGAACAGCGGAATCCAGCCGGCCCTTGAGGCCCTTGATAATAGAAGAATACAATGTGAATTCATTGACAGACGGAAATTTGTGGACATTGCATTGAAAAAAGGGAAGAAGATTGACAGATGGTCCTTTTACCGGGATGCCCTGGAAGCCGACTGTTACATCAATGTACCCGTGGCAAAGCACCACGGTTTGTCAGAACTGAGCCTGGGGATGAAGAACGTCATGGGGGTCATCGGCGGCCGGCGGGGAAGTCTGCACTGGGACCTCGCCCAGAACCTGGCCGATCTGAACACGGTGGTCCGGCCCTCCCTCACCGTTGTGGATGCCACAAGGGTGCTGACCCGCAACGGCCCCCAGGGCGGCATGCTTTCCGATGTGAAGATCATGGACACCATGATTGCATCCACCGACCCTGTGGCCGCCGATGCCTATGCAACAACCCTGTTCAACAAAGAGCCTTCGGCCATTGCCTCCACCGTGGCAGCCCATGAAATGGGCCTTGGGCAGATGAATCTGGACAGATGCCGCATTGAGACGCTTCTGTCATGAATTACCGCAAAGCCTTCAGGTTTCTACGCCGCTGTTGCCAGGCGGGATTTTTAATACTATTTCTATTCCTGTTCAGGCGCACCGACTATTCCGGTGAGGATACCCTGGAATGGGCAGTGAACATCTTTTTCAGGTGGGACCCCCTGGTGGCTGTCACCAGCATGCTGGCGGCAAAAACGTTTATCCTGCTTTTCCTCCCATCCCTTGTCATTGTGGGTCTCACCCTGATTTTCGGCCGGGTGTTCTGCGGCTGGATCTGTCCTCTTGGAACACTGCTCGATACCGCCGGCCGGGTCATCAAGCCAGTCACCGGGCAAAGATTTCACTTAAGGCATGTAAAGTATTTCCTCCTTGTCGTGCTCCTCGTCTCATCGCTTTACAGGGTCCAGCTCACCGGTTTTCTTGATCCCTTCGCCCTGCTGGTCAAAGGCTTGGTCTTTGCCGTTGATCCGGCGCTGAACCAGGTGATCACGACCTTTTTTGACACCATTTATATCAGCGGCCCCCGGTGGCTTTCCAGCATGACAGAACCGGTTTACGCCGTGCTGAAAGACAACCTGCTTCCGTTTAAGCCGTCGTATTTTTTTCTCTCCCTCTTCTCCTTTACGATTCTGGCTTCCCTCTTTTTTCTGGAATTGTTGGAAAAACGATTCTGGTGCCGGAATCTCTGTCCCCTGGGGGGACTGCTGGCATTGATATCAAGGGCCTCCTTTTTCAGGCGCACACCGGCCGGCTCCTGTCATCACTGCAAGCTCTGCTCTTCCATGTGTCCCATGGAGGCTTTTTCCAGTGAGGGGAAGATGATGCATGATGAGTGCACCCTGTGCATGGACTGCCTTGAATACTGTCCCCAGGCGCTCACCCTGTTCCGGCCTGCCCTGCCCCGAAACAGGGCTGCCATGGACCTGAACCGCCGCCACCTCATCACGGCAGCCATTACGGGGATATCCCTGCCCGCCCTGATAAACAGCGACGCGGCTGCCCAAACAAAAAACACCAATATCATCAGGCCCCCCGGGGCATTGAAGGAAGAAGACTTCCTTGCCCTCTGTGCCAGGTGCGGCGAATGCATGAAGGTCTGCATTCACAACAGCCTCCAGCCCCTGTTCCTGGAAAAGGGGCTGCAGGGAATGTTCACCCCGAAACTGGTACCCCGCCTGGGATACTGCGAATTCAACTGCACCCTCTGCTCCCAGGTATGCCCCACCGGTGCCATTGAACCAATGACCCTCCAGGAAAAACAGACCTTTGTGATGGGCACGGCGTATTTTGATAAAAACCGCTGCCTGCCCTTTGCCGAAAAGAAACCCTGCATTGTGTGCGAGGAGCACTGCCCGGTTCCCAACAAGGCCATTAAATTCAACCGGGTGAAAACCGTGGACAGAAAGAACAGGCCTGTGGAGCTCAAGCTGCCCTATATCGTCCAGGAGCGCTGCATTGGCTGCGGTATCTGTGAAACAAAGTGTCCCGTGGAAGGCAGGGCTGCCGTCCGGGTAATGGCCGCCGGGAACGCCACCGCCCCCTACAGTTTTTAAAGCCAGACCCTTGTATTTTGGACACACAAGAGGATCAGCTTCATAAATTTTATGGATTAACCGCACCCAGTTCTGCCTTAATGAAAAATTCGGCCCCACCAAGGAAAGCACGGCGGTGCAACTGTTTCATGAGCCTGTCTAAATTGTATTAACGAATGCCTTCCAGGAGCTCAAACCGTTCAAAGGACGGTACACCGGACCAGATTAAAAAATGCCATGGGGATGAGACACAGCATTCATGCACTTGCGCCCCTGACAGCACCGCCCGGAAAGCGGACACATCTGCCAGGGATATGCGTCACCAGTCTCAATCGCTTCTCCACCTTGACTTCAACGGTAATATCTGATCAAATAGCCGAAAAATGACCACCTTGAAAAGGAGCGCGAAAATGACCGATCTTGACCATCTGTTCAGTCCTGTAACCATCGGAACCATGGAAGTGAAGAACCGCCTGTTAATGTCCGCCATGAGCATTAATTTCGGAGTGGACGACAAGGGGTATGTCACGGACCAGCTCACCGACTATTTCCTGGAGAGGGCCAGGGGAGGCGTCGGGATGATGCTTGTTGGTGGCGGGGCGGTCCATCCCGGCGGCCAGGAGCTTCCCGATCTTCCAGCCATGTGGGACGACGGGTGCGTGGAAAGCCTGAAAACCATGGTGGAACAGGTGAAACCATACGATGTAAAATTCGGGGTCCAGCTCATGCACGGAGGGAGGCAGTCCTACCTGCCCAACAAGGTGGCCCCGTCGGCCATTCCAGCCCCTGCCGTTGTCTCAGGCGAGGTCAGGGCCCTGGAAACCAGTGAGATAGAGGAGCTTGTGGACTGTTTTGGGGATTCGGCGGCCAGGTGCAGAGAGGCGGGATTTGACTTCATCGAGCTCCATGCAGCCCACGGCTATCTCATCAACCAGTTCATGTCGCCCAACGCCAATCGTCGCGAAGATCCATACGGGGGAAGCTTTGACAACCGGATCCGGTTTCTCCTGGAAATCATCGACAACATACAGAAAAAAGCCGGACCGGACTTTCCCGTGGGCATCCGGATCAATGGGAATGACTATATCGACAACGGATGGGAGGTCGCGGACGCCAGAAGGGCCGCCCCCATCCTGGAAAAAAAGGGCGCTGCCTACCTCCATGTGTCGGCCGGGGTTTACGGCTCCACGGAACTGACCATCCCCTCCATGTACGTCAAGCACGGCTGTTTTGTTCACCTGGCCGAGGCCGTAAAACAGGAAGTCTCCCTGCCCGTTGTCACCGTGGGCCGGATAAAGGACCCCCGGCTTGCCGATACGATCATAAAAGAGAACCGCGCCGATATTGTCGCCATGGGCAGGGCCCTGCTGGCCGACCCCTATCTTCCCCAAAAAGCCAGGGAGGGGAGATTTTGCGAAATACGGCCCTGCATGGGGTGCTGCCTTGGGTGCATCGATGCGGTTCTCTCCAAGGAACCGGGCTCCTGTGTGGCCAATCCCGATGTGGGCCGCGAGTTCAAGCTGAAACAGATGGAAAACCCGGAAAAAAAATCAACAATCCTCGTGGCAGGGGCCGGACCCGCCGGCCTGGCAGCGGCCCGCATGTTTGCCGTGACGGGCCACCGGGTTGTTGTGTGCGAAAAAGAGAAGGCACCGGGGGGCCTGCTGGCCCTTGCCGCCAGAACCCCTGGCCGGCAGGAACTCAACGATATTCTCGATTTTTTCAGAAGCCAGGCGGAACAAAACGGGGTGATGATCCATTACAACACAGAACTCTCCGGGGATCTGATCCACAGGACCGCCCCGGACAGAATTGTCGTTGCCACGGGGTCCATGCCGGAGATGCCCGTCATCACGGGGCTGTTCCAAACAGAAATGGAACTTGCCGCCAATGTGGATATCCTCAACCACACCATCGAGGCCGGAAAACGGGTGATCGTACTGGGAGGGGGCATTACAGGACTTGTGACGGCGGACTATCTGGCCGAACAGGGCAGAAAAGTTGTGGTTCTCAACCGCAAAAAGCGGTTCGCAGAAGAGATGTCCAGCAATGACAGATACTATTTACGGGAGCGCCTGAAAAAAAACGGGGTCACCCTTTACAAAAAGGTTGCCATTCAGAAGATCACAAAAAACGGGGCCATTTTTAAATACGGCAGTGACAGGGAAACGGTGGAACTCAACACCTTTGACACCATTGTGATTTCCGAAAAGATGACCTCCATCCAGGCAGTCAAAAAACTCTCCGGCACAACAGGGGCAACCTTCCATTTCATCGGGGATGCCAAGGATCCCCGCCACCTGATGTACTGCATCAGCGAGGCAGAGGAGATCGCAAGGGATACCCGGTAAAAAACAAAATCAAACCTGCCCCTGTAATTTTGCAGCAACGCAGCAGATGGGTGAGTTTAAGATACTAAAAGGAGTGAAGCGCTTTGACCAAATCCATCAATCGTTTGCCATAATTTTTTTTATAAGAAAGTCGTGTTGCACCGGCAACCGATCCGGGTTTTGCCCTACGCTCATTCTCACAAATCATCCAAGATTTGTTCCGAGGTGAGCGGCAGCTGTTTTGAGCATCCATGCTCACAGCTACCGCTCAAAACCGCTACGGGCAAAACCCCGAACCGGCTGCCTCTAATTCGACTTTCGATTTTTGTTGTGAGCACGCTGCTCATGGCCGTTATAGAAAATGTCAAGCTAAAAAAACTGAAAACTCAAGCCTTTAACGCGATGATCCAGTTTTTAGAATAGCCCCGCCCCCAACGGCTGGTCGGTTATCTCAGAAAAAACTGGATCATCGAGTTTAATGATTTGCTTTCTCCCCTCAAAATCCTTATACTATGGAGTTAGTTTTAAGGTAGGCAACATGAAAACAATCTGGAAGGGTAAACTATTATGCCAGGAACAACCGAATATATGCAGGGATCAGAACTCCCCCCCTTTCTCCAAAAAAGGTTTAAAGTCAAACCACAACAATTTTTGAAAATCACGGTGGAAGAGGTGGAAGAGCAACCGGAAACGGATGAAGAGGTAAACGTCGGTGATGATTTAATTGAGGGCTTGAAAGAAATCGTGGAAGCCAAAGCCAAAGGAATCAAACTCCCCAACGGCCGAGACCTTTTAAATGAACTATAAAATAGAGTTCACCGCTGTTTTTAAACGTAGAATTAAAAAACTTTCCAAAAAATACCCACACATCAAGCAGGATTTTTCTGACATACTCGACCAACTGGAAAAAGGGCGTTTTCAGGGTGATGAAGTCCAGGGTTTTCAGGGAAAAGTCTACAAAGTCAGGATAGCTTCAAGCGACCAAAAGAAAGGGAAAAGCGGAGGATTCCGCTTTATCTATTACATCGTTTTCCAAAACGAAACTGTTTACATGATGACTGCCTATGCCAAATCAGCACAGGAAACCCTCACCAATCGACAAAAAGAAGAAATTAGGGTGTTCATTGCCGCAATCCATAAATCCACCTGATGTACTGCATCAGCGAGGCAGAGGAGATCGCACGGGAGGCCCGGTAAAAAACAAAATCAAACCTGCCCCTGTATGTTTTTGGGCTCGGTCATATTTTTACAGGCGGCCATATTCAAAGCTCAAAAACCCCCCTGTTTTCACATCGACAAGGCCCTGTTCGCAAATCCTCAGATAGGGAATGGCGGCCCCGGTGAGGGTTGTCAGGGTGAGCAGGGGATCGGCAGACACAGCCCCGAGGTCCCTGACGGTTCGGTTGATCTTTTTTCTTTTTTCGGCAACGGCTTCGATGGAATCTTCGGAAAAAAGACCAAACAGGGGGAGGGGCAGTTCAGCGAGGATTGTTTCGTCACTGCACACCACCACCCCACCCTGGAGGTCCTTGATCCTGTTGACGGCAAAGGCCATGTCCCGGTCGTTTTCCCCCACCACGACGATATTGGATGTATCCCACGCCCCGGTGGCGGCAAAGGCCCCTTTTTTAAGATTGAACCCCTTGATGAACCCGGAAAACAGACTCCCCGGGCTCAAACGTCTGTCAACGGCAGAGACCTTGAGCACATCGTTTTCCCTGTCCCTGGAGAGCACCTTGCCCTTCTTGTCCATGGCCACCACCCGCTCTTTGGTGACAAGGTCTGTTATCAGTTCCAAGACCCTGACGTTTACCCTGGCCCTGCCATTGTCCGGGGGATGGTCGTTGTCCCTGTCCAGAAGGACATCAAAATCCGAAGCCCTGACCCTGGCCGGGAGGTGAACGCTGGTTCTTGCCTGTGGCCTCCAGCGGTGCTGCCGGGGGGGCACCGAAAGCACACCGTTCTCGGCTATCACCCTGCCGCTGCTGATCACAAGGGAGGGCTGGATGTTTTTCATGTCCGGAATGATCACCATGTCGGCATAGCGCCCGGGGGCAATGCCGCCGATATGGCCGGAAAGGCCGAAGTTCTCCGCCACATTCAGCGTGACCATGCGCACGGCATCCTTTGGGTCAAACCCCTGATCAATGGCCTTTTGCAGAATCGTTTCCATGTACCCGTTGCTGACCAGGTCTTCTGGCGTAATGCCGTCGGACACAAGGCAGAGCCGTCTAAGATCGACTTTCTGTTCCGTGATGGCGGCTATTTCAGAAAGATCCGACCGGACACCCCCTTCCCGGGCCATGGTATAGATCCCGTTTCTCAGCCGCTCCAGCACCTGGTCCCGGTTGATGGGTTCATGGCAGGAGGAGATACCAAGGGCTGTGTAAGCAGCCAGCTTTCTTCCCCGTGCCCCTGCAGAGTGGCCTTCGATGCTCTTTTTCGCCTCTGCGGTGCGTTCATAGGCAGCAAGGAAGATGTCTGGATTCTGGAGAACTGTCTGCCAGTAGGCCTCTCCCAGGCCGATGATATCCTCCCTTGCAAGGAGCTGCTGCAAGTCGCTGTCTGATATGCCAAGGGCGTTTCTGCTGATGGATGCCATGGCCGGTGCGGTGGCAAGAATTTTAACCGGCTGATTTTCAAGGGCTGCCAGGAACTCAATGACCCCTTCCAGTCCTCCGGCAGGGTACATTTCCATGGTTTCTGTCACAATGGTCGTGGTCCCGCCCCGGGCGGCATATCCCAGGAACTCACAGGGGGTGGCAAGCCAGGCAAGGTGGGTGTGGCCGTCGATGAGCCCTGGAATCACTGTCTGGTGGTCTGCATCCACCACCCGGGTCTCCGGTCCCGGGGGAAAATCCCCTTTCCCCCCTACACAGGCGATTCTCCTGCTGCTCACCGCGATGCTGCTGTTGCGGCGGATCTCCCCGGTGTAAACATTAAACAGGGAGGCATTTTCCACAACAAGGTCAGGGGCCTGTTTTCCCAGGGCCGTCTCCATCAATCTTCGCCGATCTGCTGCAAAAAACCCATCTGAACCCACGCCGTTCTCTTCCCTATGCATTCCAGCTCCTCCCCGGCGGCCGGTTGTCATAACAGACCTGCCCTGCCGGGCTTTTTTCAATTCCCGTTAAAAAAGTACCTCAGCCCCATGGTGATATAGTTGGAACCCCCTTCCACATGGTCAAACATGCCAAAAACACCGGACCTGTGGTGTATTCGAAACAAGACCTTCCATTGTTCACTGTGAGGTATATCAAAATCCGCCTCAAGAAGCATGTACCAGAGCAAACCGGAGGTTTTATCACCCAGGGTAAGGTTTTTTTCAAATGTTGACTCCTCACCGGTCAGGGAGAGGCCGTTGCCAAGGCTTATGCTGTTCAAACACGGCAATTGTTCAGAAAACGCATACCTGAGATTGAAAGAGCCGGCAATTTCCTGGAAATCCTGGCTGACACCGTCCAGACGGCCCCATTTTTCGGCCAGTACAATTTCACCGTCCAGAAAGAAACCCGACGGAAAAAACGGGGCTTTTTCGTTTAATTGAACCAGCTCTTGCCTGAGGGAGATACCCACCATGTGGACCGATTCAATTTCCGGCGATTGAAATGGGATTTCAATAAAATCCTGATCGGTCAACCGGCCGTAAAGAAGCGCCATGGATGTCCCGTCACCGCCCCTGACAGGCATGGCAGTGAGGCACAACATTGTCAAAACCACGAGAATATTGACTGTTTTCTTCATCGCATTCCAACAAAGCGGTTTAGCTGTTCCAATGATTTTCCGACCTTGATCATCACACCGGCCATACAATGGATGACTTCGGAATCAGGGGATTCGACCGAAGTTGTGACCAAGCCCTCAAGATAGGAACACTATCCTATAACGAATCGGAACGTGTTGCAAGTGAAAACAGGAAATGGTAACATGACAATAAATTCAATTGCATAATGTCGAACAATACATAAAATCCATAAGGTAAAAACGGGGTTGATTATGGAAAAATTGCTGATTGTGGACGATGATGCCAACATTTTAAAAATCGTGAAGGCAATGCTTGCCGGTGAAGGGTACCATATCACCAAAGCCTTTTCCGGTGAAGAGGCGGTTGAAAAGATCAGAGAAGAGCGTTTTGATCTGGTGGTAACGGATATGAAGATGGAGGGAATATCCGGGATCGAGGTTCTCAGGCAGGTAAAAAAAAAGGATAAACACATCCAGGTAATTATCATGACCGGGTACGCTTCCACAGACAATGCAATTGAAGCAATGAAAGAAGACGGGGCATATGACTACCTGCAAAAGCCCCTGGAAAGGTTTTCCGATCTCAAAAGCTCTGTGGCGCGGGCTTTGGAAAAACGCCGTCTGAGCCTGGAAAACGATTCACTGATCGAACAGTTAAAAATGAGCAATGAACGGCTTGAACAGCGGGTAAAAGAGAGAACCGAGGAAATCGAAAAATCCCATCAGGCCCTTGCACGGGCAAAGGAGGCGGCGGAAACGGCCAACAGGGCAAAGAGTGAATTTCTGGCCAACATGAGCCATGAAATCCGAACCCCCCTCAACGCAGTGATCGGGTTTTCCCAGA
>DATFJZ010000282.1:0-2228 GCA_035268945.1 Desulfobacteraceae bacterium
CAGCGGATCTGCGCCTCTGTCAATGTTGCCACAACACGGTCCGGTATCAACATGGATGCTGTGCTGGCGATGGCAAAGGCCATGAAACAAGCGGCTCACCTCACGGCGGCCGATGACGGCCTGGGCTGTGCCAAACTCTGCGTTTTTGCCAATATCCCCCAGGACATGCCCTTTATGGCAGGGGCCTACCTCGGCGTAGGAGTTGCCGATTCGGTGATCAATGTGGGGGTCAGCGGTCCTGGGGTGGTGAAAAAAGCCATTGACAGGGCCGTTGCCGACAATCCGGATCTGCCCCTGGGCAAGATCGCCGAGATCATCAAAAAAACCGCGTGCAAGGTGACCCGGGTCGGGGAGCTCATCGGACGGGAGGTGGCCGACACCTTGAACACCCGGTTCGGGGTGGTGGATCTCTCCCTTGCCCCCACTCCGACCGTGGGGGATTCCATCGGTGAGATCTTCCAGTCCCTGGGCCTTACCAGCATCGGCGTCCCCGGCTCCACGGCGGCCCTGGCCATGCTCAACGATGCCGTGAAAAAGGGAGGGGCCTTTGCCAGCTCCCACGTGGGCGGTCTCAGCGGCGCGTTCATCCCGGTGACCGAAGACCTCAACATCGCCGAGGCGGCGGAAAAAGGGTACCTCACCATTGAAAAGCTCGAGGCCATGACCTGTGTCTGTTCCGTGGGACTTGACATGGTACCGGTTCCGGGCAGCATCTCCGAGGAGACCCTGGCCGGCATCATTGCCGATGAGATGGCCATAGGCATGATCAACAACAAGACCACAGCCACGAGGATCATACCGGTACCGGGGAAAAAAGCCGGTGATTTTGTCCAGTTTGGCGGCCTTCTCGGGGAGGCAAGGATAATGGATGTGCCCCATGCTGAAAACTGCGATGGATTTGTCAGACATGGGGGAAGAATTCCCGCCCCCATCCACAGCATAAAAAATTAGAAGCAACCCGTTCAAAAGGGTTAGGATCGCAAATTTTATAAGCTGAACGTAATTTCTGTTCACCTTGTTTCATCTGCGATCCTTATTTTGGAAGGAGGATTTCAATGGTTGTCGGATCGGGAAAAATCATGTTACGGCTCCACGACTGCCGTTCCCTGAAGGAGAAGAGGAAAATAATAAAATCCTTTATGGCAAGGCTGAAAAACCAGTTCAACATCTCCATTGCCGAAACCGGATCCAATGATCTTCACACCCAGGCGGAAATCGGGTTTACCCTGGTGGGCAACGACAACAGACGAATAAACTCAAAGATCGACAAGATTCTTGACATGGCAGAGGAGATGGGCATTGCCCAGATCACCGGCAGCGAGGCAGAGATCATGACCCTATAACCGGCACGCCGCCCCCCGACCCTGGCAGATTGTCAGGAGGTACAGGTGGTTCTGTACCACTGGGCGGCACGGTCAAGACCCTGGGCCACGGAAAAACGGGGGGCATACCCGAGCAGCTTTCCGGCAAGGGATATATCGGCCAGGGAGTGACGGACATCACCGGGCCGAAAATCCCTGTAATGGGGAGCGCTCTCCCCGGCCGGGGGATGGGTGACTGCCACCCGATCCCGGATAAGGGCAAACAGCTCGTTCAGCGTGGTTCTCTGGCCATAGGCCACGTTGTAAACACGGTTCAGGGCCTCTTCCTCCTCTGTTAATGCGGCAAGGATGTTTGCCTGGACACAATTGTCGATGTAGCAGAAATCCCGGCTGGTCTTCCCGTCACCGTTGATGAACACGGTCTGGTCTTTCAGCAGGGAGGCAAACCACAGGGGAATCACGGCCGCATAGGCCCCGTAGGGATCCTGGCGGCGACCGAACACGTTAAAATACCGCAGGCCAATGGTTTTAAACCCGTAGGTCAAGGCAAACACGTCCGCATACAGCTCGTTGACATACTTGGTTACAGCGTAGGGAGAGAGGGGCTTTCCAATGACATCCTCCTGTTTGGGAAGAGCCTGATGGTCCCCGTAGGTGGAGCTTGAGGCGGCATAGACAAACCGCTTGACCCCCGCGTCCCGGGCAGCGGTGAGCATGTTGAGAAAACCTGTGATATTGTTCTCGTTGGTCAGCCCGGGATTTTCAACGGACCGGGGCACAGATCCCAGTGCGGCCTGGTGAAGCACATAATCCCTGCCCCTGCAAGCCTCTCGGCAGGTGTCACCATCCCTGATATCCCCCTGAACAAACGAGAAATTTTCCCACTGCTCCCCGGGCACACTCTCT
>DATFJZ010000283.1:0-3362 GCA_035268945.1 Desulfobacteraceae bacterium
AGAATTTTGTCGGTAATTTTTGCGGTCACCTTCACAGACCCATAGAGAAGGATCATTCCGCAAAAAACCCCGACAATACCTGCAATGAAAATGGTAAAAAAGTTTGCCATTGGTCGTATTCCTTTTACCCTTTTATTATCCGTGGAAGAATCATCTGATGCTGGGGACAGATGGACTTGGGATTCTGGTAGGAACCGCCGGCAAAGGCGACCATGTATTTTCTCAGGTCCTTCAAGGAGACCAGTTCGTCCACCATGCCGGTCTGGGCGCAGAACGCGGGTCTTGATTTTTCGTGGTACTTGTCGGCCAGCTGGTTCATCTTGTCCACCGTGGGCTGGAGGTCATTGCCCGCCGCCTCATCCTTGACCAGCCGTCTGGCATAGGAGGCCACGGCGGCGGTTTCCCCGTGCATCACGTAGATCTCCGTGGCAGCGGTTCCAAGGGTGAAGGCGTTGTTCCTGTTGCCCTGGGGACCTCCGAGAACATAGTGGGCCGCAGCAGATCCTTTCCGTAGAACGGCCAGCATCATGGGCAGATCGGTCTGCTGGATGGAGTAAATCAACGACTGGCCAAGTCCCAGGAGCTCGGCTTTTTCCGCGGTGTCCCCCACATCAATGCCCGAGGTGTCCTGGAACCAGACAATGGGGATTCTGTCCCTGCCGCAGAGGGTGACGAACTCGTTCATCTTGATCAACCCCTGGCGGTAAAGCTTGCCCCCAATGCCGGGATAATCGGCATACTCGGGATATCCCTTGCCAAGGTAACCCTGGCGGTTGCCGATGCAGGCCACGAGAAACCCGTCGATCTTGCACAGCCCGGTATACATCTCAGGGCCGTAGTCGGGCCGAAACTCCGTATGCTCTCCTGCGTCCACCAGCCGTGAAAGAATCTGGTCGAAGGAGTAGACCTTTTTGGGTTCCATGGGAAGCAGGCGAAGGATATCATCCTCGGGATAGGCAGGGGCTGCCGGCTCCGCCACCCGGAAAAATTTGGGGTCATAGGCGGGGATGGCTTTCATATAGTCTTTCAGACCGTCAAGGACTCCCTCTTCCTCTTCGAAGACATACCGGAAAAAACCGGTTTCATCGTAGTGAACCTTGACAGATCCCGGGGGTTTTGCCGTGTGCTCCTTGGCTTTACTGACAAGGTCGTGGGCCATGTCAACATTGAAACCGCCCTGGGGGGCCATGCCGCTGACAATACCGGCGCCGCCCACGGCAATGTTGCAGTTTTTGTGGGCAAAAAGAATGGTGGGGCTGATGCTCTGGTAGCCGCCTCCGGCGGGATTGGTGCCGTAAATGCCGGCAAGGACGGGAATTCCCATCTGCTCCAGCTCGGCATGGCGGAAAAACGGAGTGCCGGCTCCCCTGCGGTTGGCGTAAAACTTCTCCTGCTCGGGCAGCTTTGCACCGCTGCAGTTGACAAGCCAGACAAGGGGAAGGTTGAGGCGCTTGGCAAGATCCGTCACCCTGAGAATGTTTTCCGACTGGCCCGGCAGCCATGCCCCTGCCATCACCTTGTTGTCAAAACCGATGACCACGGCCCATCTGCCGGAAATTCTACCGATGCCGTCAATGACATTGGTTGTCCCCTCTTCGTTTTCAGCAGGGTTGTACAGGGTGTGCAGGGGACACCAGGTGCCTTCATCCACCAGATAATCCAGGCGCTGCCATACGGTCATCTGGCCCCGTGCATTGATCTTTTCCGTTGGAAAACCGACATTTTTAACCGCGTCAGCAGCGGCTTTAATCTCTTCTTCCGCCTCAAGGACCTGCTTCATACTCTCTTCGGTCCGTTTGATTTCACCCTTCTTGAGCTCCTTTCCAAAGGGATCCATCTTTTCAAAATATGGTCTCATACGACGTTTTCTCCATGACGTTTCAACAGCATGGCAAAATCCTTTGCCACAACAGAAAAAAATTATTATTAACCGGCCATTCTGGCTTATTCCTGACCCCACCGGCACAATGGGGAGGGATCAAGAATCAGCAGAAAGCTGAGTTGTTTGCATCTGCATTGATGGGGGAGGGGTTCAAAGGCACTGTCCCAGCTGACCTGGATCACCCTCCCGCACCATTGTGAGTCGTCTATTCAATAATGGCCAGAAGCGCATCCTCTTCCACTTCATCGCCCTTCTTGACTTTAATCTCCTTGATCGTACCGTCACAGGGGGCAAATACCGGTGTTTCCATTTTCATCGCCTCGATGACCAGGACCTCATCATCTTCCTCAACCGCTTCACCGACCTCAAGCCCGATACTGATAATTTTTCCCGCCAGGGGAGCAAGTACATCTTCAGCCATAACATCATCCTCCTTGTTTGATATTCGTTGAATTTTCCAGGTCAACAAGACCTGTTTGTTTAACATTATAAAACACTGTTTCATATTTTTATGAAATAGATGAGAAGATATGTCAAGGAATTTTCCAGTCAAACACTGTTTTTTTTAAAAACAAGGTGTTCTAACCCCCTTCCACCGGCAATTCTCATTTTGACTCTGAACTTACAAACCTGGGTGAAGCCCAGTCCCCCCCTCCCAACTAAGACAGGTGAGCCATGCCATGATCACGCCCGACACCTGGCCCCCTTTTTTTCGCTTAACCCTTTTTTCGACAAAACCCCTTGACATTCAAGCAACAATATGCTCTATATTCTACAAAACAAAACACTGTTTCACTATATAAAACAAAACCAAAAACAAACAGGTGAATCATGAATGTCGGTCAAAACAAAGAAACCACGCTTCAGGATGCCATAAAACAATTTGTTGTTCCTGGTTGTCACATCTCCATCGGGGGATTTACCATCAACCGGAACCCCATGGCAGCGGTGTACGAAATAATTCGTCAAAAGATAACAGGGCTTCACCTCTACGCCCATTCCAATGGCCAGGGGGTGGATGAGCTCATCGGGGCAAAAGCCCTGGCAAAACTCGAAATTGCCTATGGGGGCAGCGGCAAATTTGCCTCCACCTGCATCCGTTTCCGAAAGGCCATTGAGGAAGGATCGATAGTGGTGGAGGATTACAGCAACTACCAGATGACCCTGCGCTTTCTGGCAGGCTCCATGGGGGTTCCCTTTCTTCCCACCCGTTCTTCCCTTGGAACGGATATCATCAACAAATGGGGATTCTCCAAGGAGATGCGGCAGAGTGATGCAAAAATCCCCAACGACAAACTCATCCAGATGGACAATCCCTTTTCCACATCGAAAAACACGGACAGGGTGGTTTTGGTGCCTGCCATCAACCCCGACGTGACCATCATCCATGTTCAGAAAGCAGACAAAAAGGGAAACTGCCGGATCGAAGGACTCTCCTTTGCCGATGTGGAACAGGCAAAAGCGGCCAGGCACCTGATTG
>DATFJZ010000284.1:0-11068 GCA_035268945.1 Desulfobacteraceae bacterium
CAGGCCCTTGAAAAAATAAAGGTGGTTGCCTCCTTTCAAGAGGCTGTAACGGATCTTGAGGCGGAACATAAAAAGAAGGTGACAAGCGTTGCCACCAGTGCCGCCCGGTACAGCCGTGCCGTGACAGCTCGACAGCTGGCCAAAACCCTTGACAGCAATGGTCCCGTGGTGATGGCCTTTGGTACGGCCTGGGGACTGTCTGAAACCTTTGTAAACCAGTGTGATCTCATCCTTGAGCCGATAAGCGGCTGGGACAATTACAATCACCTTTCTGTCAGGTCTGCTGTCTCGATTATCCTGGACCGGATCTGCATGAACCATAAATATTTGACAAAGAACACTTCACAGGTGTGATAAAACAGGGAGAAAAAAACAGAAATGAATATCATGAGCAAGATTGAAAGAGAGCAGATGCGCCTCGACCTGCCGGACTTTAGAGCCGGTGATACCGTCAAGGTCCATGTCAAGATCAAAGAGGGTGAAAAAGAGCGGATTCAGATGTTCACCGGTGTTGTCATCAAAAAAACCAAGGGCCTTGCCAGCGCACGGTTCACCGTTCGAAAAATCTCCGGCGGTGTTGGCGTTGAGAGGATTTTTCCCCTTTATTCGCCTGCCATTGACAAGATCGATGTTGTCACCAGGGGCCGTGTTCGACGGTCAAAGATCTACTACCTGAGGAACCTGCGGGGCAAGGCTGCCAGGATCAAAGAGAGGCGTTCCGCTTAGATAGCCATATGGCCGGCCATGCAGTTTTATATGAAAGTCGTGTTGCTCCGGCAGCCGATCCGGGTTTTGCCCTACGCTCATTCTCGCAAATCATCCAGGATTTGCTCCGAGGTGAGCGACAGCTCCTTCAGCATCCGTGCTGACCGCTGCCGCTCAAAACCGCTACGGGCAAAACCCGGATCAGCTGCCTCTAATTCGACTTTCAATTTTAGTTGTGGCTGCTGGTTACAGCCATGTAGGTTTTATAAAAAAGGTAGATGCCATGTGGCAATATGAGCACGCGGCGGTAAATAAAGGTTATCAACGGATTGCAGGTGTTGACGAGGCCGGCAGGGGACCCCTTGCCGGCCCTGTTGTCTCTGCGGCTGTTATTCTTCCCCCGGATTTTTCCGGTCAGGGAATAAACGATTCCAAAAAACTCTCTGCCAAAAAGCGATCCCAGTGTTATACCGTGATCATGGACAGCGCCCTGGCGGTGGCAACGGGGACGGCATCCTCCATGGAGATCGATGAGATCAACGTCCTCAACGCCTCCATGCTGTCCATGAAACGGGCCGTTGAAGGCCTAAGGCTCCTTCCTGATTTCCTCATGGTTGACGGCAGAGGGTTGATCGATTCCCCTGTCCATCAGCAGGCCATTGTCAAGGGCGATTCTTTGAGCATCTCCATTGCGGCGGCTTCCATTGTGGCCAAGGTGACCCGGGATGCCATGATGGAAACCCTCCATGACACATATCCCTGGTACGGTTTTAACCAGCACAAGGGATATCCCACCCGGGCCCACAAAGAGGCCATTGTTCTGCACGGCCCCTGTTTCCATCACCGGCAAAGCTTCAAAGGGGTGAAGAGAATCTGACAAGGCCGGCAGGGAAAAGACTTTTTTTATGGTATTGACCCCGTGCGGGAAAATCATCCAACGAAAGGGGGGCGGTTATGGCAGGCAGGGAAAAGGAGCTGGGTAAAAGGGCTGAACAAGCGGCCTGGGGTTTTCTTGAAAAAAAGGGGTTCCGTATCCTCGAAACGAATTACACCACCCGGGCTGCTGAAATCGATATCATTGCCCGCCAGGGAGATTTTCTTGTGTTTGTAGAGGTAAAAAGCCGAACCAGCCTTCGAAGGGGATCTCCCAGGGAGGCCGTGACCCGTTCCAAGCAGAAAAAAATCGTCTTTGGTGCGGCCTGCTATATCCGGGAAACCCGGGCAGACCAGGCCAGGGTCCGTTTCGATGTGGTTGCTGTTTTGAAAAAGGGCGACCGGTTTGACATAGAGCACATCGAGAACGCTTTTCAGCCGGAATTTTAAGGGAGTGATCACAACATCGGTCACATCCGTTGAAGGATGGCCGGTCTTGTGATCAAGACCAAAGAGAGAAAACAGGCATGAATTTTGGCACACTGTATGTTGTGGCAACCCCCATCGGCAACCTTGAGGATATCACCTACAGGGCGGTGCGGATTTTAAACCAGGTGGATGTGGTGGCTGCGGAAGATACAAGACACACCGGAAAACTCCTCGCTTTTTACCAGATCAGAAAGGAATTGATCTCCTGCCATGAACACAATGAGGATGCCAGGGTTCCAAGGCTCATCGAGGTGTTGAAACAGGGGCGAAGCATTGCCCTGGTTTCCGATGCGGGCACTCCGTGCATTTCCGATCCTGGCTACACCATTGTCAAGGCCGCGGTCCAGGAGGGGATCAGAGTGGTTCCCCTGCCCGGTGCCTGCGCTGCCGTGACCGGCCTGAGCGTTTCAGGCATTGCCACGGATGCCTTTCTCTTTTCCGGGTTCCTGCCCCGGAAAAAGGGAAAAAGGGAAAAGGCCCTTGACCAACTGAAACATCAAACAGCCACCCTGATTTTTTACGAATCCCCCAAACGCACCATAACCCTCCTGGAACAATTACGTGCCGTCATGGGCGACCGTCCTGGCATGGTGGCAAGGGAAATATCAAAAATCCACGAGGAGTATGTAAGGGGCACCCTGTCCGAGATCATTGCCGCCCTGGAGAGCAAGCCCAGTGTAAAGGGCGAGTGTGTGGTCTTTTGCCAGGGCAGCGATGGTTGTGACACTGCCATCACCGAAGAGGAGCTGGACGAAAAAATACGCCATGCCCTGGAAACCAGCGGCATTAAAACAGCCCCCCTTGCCAGAACCCTCTCCGAACAGTACCGCTTGTCCAGAAAAGCTGTTTATGACAGGATCCTTGCCCTGAAAAAGGGACGCACAGGATAGGTAGGGTACCACAACAGGATATACTGGAAACAACAGGGTGATTGTTTCTATCCGGATCGATTCTTCAGCCACGCCTTAAAATCAAGAAGGATCTGGACCCTGGGCGAAGGCTCCGGGGGAATCTCCTTTGGCTGCTCCTGGCGGTTTTCCTCCTCAGTAACTGCCCGTCTGAGGGCCGCTACCTCGGTTAACAGTCGTGCAATGTTCGCTTCCATGGCGGCAATCTTTTCGGAGATGGTTTCCCCGGCATCACTGACGGGGTTTGTGGGGACAACCTTCCCTCCGGGGGAGACTTCCGGTTCTCTGTCTGCTTCAGTTTCCTTCCCGCTACTCTCCCCTGACAGAAAACCAAGGTATTTTTCCCAGAACGCCTCGATGGGGAGGTTGTTTTTTGAACCGTGACTGGCGGTGATTTTCCGGCTTATCTGCCCGAGGCATTTTGTGGCGTCGGCGTCGGGAAAGACCATGGAAAATGGGGTCTGGGAGATGACCGCCATGCCCACATGCTTGTCTTTAACGACCATGCCAAGGGGCGAGATTTCCACGGCGAGAAACTGGTTCACCGTCTCTTTCAGGTGAAAATAGGCCGTTTCTGCCTCTTTTTTGTTCTTTACCCGGTTGATGACGATGTTGACGGTACTGGAATACCGTTTTCGTGAAAGGACCTTGAGCATGGCATAGGCATCGGTGAGGGAAGTGGGCTCTGGTGTCACAACCAGGAGGATGTCACTGGAGGCCAGGCAAAAGGAGATAACCTGGGTTGAGATGCCCGCTGATGTGTCAAAAATCAGAAAGTCGTAGGTGTCCAGGCCGACAAAGGACTGGATTAATCGCCTGGCCTCTTTTTCGTCAAGATCCGCCAGTTTTTCCACCCCTGAACTTCCTGGAATGATGTCAATCCCCTGGTAGTTTTTCAGGAGGATCTCATCCATGGATGCCTCACCATCGATGACCGCAGAGAGGGTCCTGTCCGGATGGATGCCCGTAAGAACATTGATATTGGCCAATCCCAGATCGGCATCAAAAAGTGCCACCCTGTATCCGGCGGCCGCCAGCTGCAGGGAGAGGTTAAGGCTGATGCTGGTCTTGCCCACTCCGCCCTTGCCGCTTGTTATGGTGAGGACCCTAGCCATGGGCTGCCGTTTCATCCTCTGTTTCGGGAGAGGCGCTGATCAATACTCTGCTGTTGTCCGTCTTAAAGGAAAACTCAATGGACCCGGTGTGGTATTGCCCGGCAATTTCCCGGTGTTTTTCAATGATGAACTCTTTGAACGAGTCGAACTGGCCGGTTTCGTACCTGTTGTTGAGTCGTTTTTCCAGCCTCTGGTATTGCCGGTACAGGGATGTCACACGTTCCGCCTGGGTTTCCGGATTAGTGATCCGGCATTTAAAATCGGGGACAGGGTCGGTGTCAAAGGATTTCCCGTCTGGATCCGCTGTAAAACTCCCTTTGGTGTAGAGCCTTGGTAAAAGGGCTTTAAAGTCAAAAAAAGAGATGAACACGGTTTTGAACCGGTGGTGGGGGAAATCATGGCTCAGCTGTTTGATGACATCGAGGTTCTCAGGTGCTGTTATGCCCACCAGCAGGACCCCTTTCCGGATGACAAGGGGGATGATCCCCCCGGCCTGTGCCCGGTGTTCAGGGATGATGCGCTGCAGTTCATCGGAACGCTTCCTGTCAAACCGGTGGGAATGGACGGATCGATAGGGAATGTGGTAGAGGCTGAACAGGATTTTTTTAAGATCGTCAGCAGAAACAAGCTTGACTTCCAGGGCAGTGGTGATAAGGGGGATGCCTGATGCCCTGGATTTAGCCATGGCCCTGGCCGCTTCTTTTTTTAAAACCATGGAAGAGGCTGAGAAAAAGTGTTCCAGGCCGAAAAGTTTGTTGTGTCGGTTGAGAAGATGGTAGTTGTCAATGGGGGTGATGAGGTTTAAATGGCAGGCAAGGACTCCGAAATACCGGTGAACACTGCCCATGGAAGCGTTGTTCTTCTGGATGGCCAGTATGGTGTCAATGTCACTGGAGGCCAGCAAACCGTGCCGGAAAAACAGGTCGCCTGTTTTCAGCCCATGGTCCGTTGAACCGATGGGGTATGGAGGGGGGCTGGCCGCTGGCAATTATCGTTTCCTTGCCGAGGCAACGGGCAGGATTATGGTAAAGCAGGTTCCCCTCGGCTCCTTGCTGGTGCAGGTGATGGTGCCGTTGAGTTTCCTGATGATCTGCTGGACAATGGAGAGCCCTAAGCCGGAGTTGCCGCTCCCCTTGGATGAGACATAGGGATCAAAGAGCCTCTCTCCAATGGCCGGGTCCATTCCCGGCCCGTTGTCCTGGATCACGATTTCAACACTGCCCGGCAATTTCTTTTTTTCATCGATGAGCAGTTTTTCAGACTTGTTCAGGAACCGTGTTGATATGTCGATTTTCCCCCCTTTATCCAGGGCTTCGGCGGCGTTTTTCAGGAGATTGATAAAGACCTGTTTGATGCTGTTCCGGTCGGTTTTTACCCTGGGAAGGGAGGTGTCAGGGGAGATGGCTGCTTCAATTCCCCTGGGCTGCAGCAGGGATTTTTTCATGATGGTCAACATACTGATTAACTCCTGGTTGAGGTCCACACTTTCAAACGCATTTATTTCAGGCTCGGAAAAGGTTGAGAGTCTTTCCGTAAGGGCGGCGATGCGCTGTATCTCTTCGGACACAACCTGGATTTCACCCTGGGCAGGGTGCTTGTCAGGCAGTTTCATGCTGAGCATTTTAATGTAGTTGGAAACAACCCCCAGGGGGTTGTTGATTTCATGGACAATTTTCCGGGTGACGGTTGTCAATGCCTCCATTTTTTCATTGTGAACCCGTTCAGCCTGTTCCTTCTCGTATTCAAGGTTCTGTATACACAGGGCGCATTGTTTGGAAAACAGCGCTGCCAGGTTTTTGTTTGCCTCAACGGTTTTCCTTTCCCCGGCATTGATACCGAGGAGGATGACCCCCACAGGCTCCCTGCTGCCGGCATCCATGGGAAGGGCCGCAATCCCGTCGGTTCCCATGAGCCGTGCCATCTGAACATCTGAAACGGCAGAAGCGCCCTTTTGTGAATCTGTCAAACTGGTGAGAATCCCGTTTTCTGCCAGGGACCTGGTGATGATGCTCGAGGTGTTGCCCTGGGGAATGGCCAGGCTTCCAACGATGCGGTGGTGGATATCGTTTTTGCTGCAGCGGCCGGCAAACACCTTTTTTTTCCGGTCAAAGAGAAAGAAGAAAACCCGAGGTACATTGAAAACAATTTTAAGTCCCTGTTCAACGGTGTGGAGGATGGTGTCAAGGTCCTTTGCCAGTAAAAGGCTCTGCATGGTGCCGTGGAAGAGGGAGATTTCCTTGATTTTGGAACCAAGGGGAGAGTCCAGGGCCGGGGGAAGGGCGACATTGGCGTCGATGCCGAGGCTCTCTGCCATGGCACGGGTCTGGTCTTCAGCCTCTTTTGCCATGGTTTCCACCTGGCCGGGGGATAGTCCGGCTGGAAAGTGGGTCTCCGGCATGGGGAGCAGGTCATGGCTGTTTTGTCCGCCATTGCCGTTTGTAAGCCGTTTTGCCAGATACAAAAGATTTACGGGGGGAAGGGCCTCTTTGATCTCTTCCCCGGATGTGTTGATGTATAACAGTGCATCCGCCATCAGGGGGTTGAGGTT
Organism: Desulfobacteraceae bacterium; assembly: GCA_035268945.1. GTDB lineage: Bacteria > Desulfobacterota > Desulfobacteria > Desulfobacterales > Desulfobacteraceae > DATFJZ01. Next base: position 6,639 of record DATFJZ010000284.1, read on the forward strand.
CCACCTTTGAAACAGCCAGGAGCTGACGTCAAAGGCATCTGCGCCAAACTGCTCCTTTTCCACGGCAAGGAGCTCTTCGTCGGAAAGGCCGCCAGGGTGGTCCACAAAAGAAGGGTAGTCATCGGGAAAATGGTGCATCAGCACCAGCCTTCCCGTGCCGTGGAGCAGGCCGGTCAGGAAGGACTCTTCCGGATCTGCCTGCCCGGTGGCCTGTGCCAGTTTGCGGAAAATCACTGCGCATTTGTAGGAATCGAACCAGAAACCGTGCAGGTCAAATCCTGCCGGGGGCGCCGGAGATTGAAAAACACGCATGGCAGCCGAAGTCAGGGCGATGTTCTTGATGGTGTCCATGCCGAGGTATACCACGGCGGTTTCGATGCTGCTGATCTCTTTTGGCAGGTAGACATACCCCGAACCTATGATTGTCAAGAGTTTTGATGTGAGGGCCGGATCGGCAGATATGATACGGGTCAGCTCCCTGGTGTCGGTGGTGTCACAGCTGCAGGCCCTGACAATTTCCAGCATCACCTGGGGAAGCTTTGGCAGGTTGTCCGAGCTCCCGAGTGTTTCAAATATCTTGTTTTTTGATGTCATAGCAAATAAGATATAAATCCTTTGTCAAGATAAATCAAGCGGTGATTTTATCTTCTTGCTTGCATGGCCGATGTTAGACGTTTTTTGATGCCGGTTTAGCTGCTGAATTTTCTTCAGAGGATAAAGGTTTAATACCCTTGACATTTACCTTATTATCTGGAAAAAATACCTGTTGACTGGAAAAACACTGTTTTGAATAACCCGCATGGTCGGTCCATGGTCATCGAACCGGCCACAACGACGTTTGAAAGCCATGCGTCAGTAACCAGGAGGATGGGGGTGATACAGCCCCTGATCCTTGTCTGGAAAAGCCCTGGGAAAGGTCCGGCAGTGTGATCAGGTCCCCTCGGGTGAAAAGGCTGGTTTTACGGGAACTGGAAGAAAATAATCTACGTATATCGTGCAGGCCTTTTGTTCGTATTCAAGGCGCGACAACAGGAGCATAGTGAACGATGTGCCTCTTGTCGTACCATCGAAGACGGGCAAAAGGGCAAGCAGGATGCGTGGATTCTTTTTTGCAAGTTCCCTAATTCCTGATAGTGAAAGGTATGAAATCTTTCTTTGCAGGCAACAGCCGGTAAAGGGTGCTGCCTGAAATCTTATTTTGGTGTAAAGTTTCATTTAAACAGGAGGAGCCATGATTGTTGCGGAGCGAAAACCCTTTGAAGAGATAAAGCGAATGGTGGCCGGATATAAAAAAGTTCTGACCCTTGGGTGCGGGACCTGTGTTGCCGTTTGTCTGGCAGGGGGGTCCAAGGAGGTCGAGACACTGAATGCCGAGCTGAGTCTCGCCTGTGCAAAGGATGGTATTGAATTTGGCGCAGAGACCCTGGAGCGGCAATGTGACATGGAGTTTCTGGAGGAACTGGATAAAATTGCCGACGACTACGATGCCTTTGTTTCCATGGCCTGCGGTGCAGGCATTCAGTTTCTTGCCGAGCGGTTTCCCGATAAACCGGTTTTCCCGGCGGTCAATACCTCGTTCATCGGGGTGAACCTTGACGTTGGCTGGTATGAAGAGAAATGCCGGGCCTGCGGTAATTGTGTCCTTGGGACAACAGGCGGCATCTGTCCTGTGACCATGTGTGCTAAATCACTGTTCAACGGCCTCTGCGGCGGTACCAATCAGGGAAGCTGTGAAATCGACACCGAGCAGCCTTGTGCCTGGTTTCAAATTTATGAACGCCTTGCAGCCCAGGGACGTCTGGATCAAATCATTGAACTCTCTCCACCCAATGACTGGAGCAACCAGAAACCCAGAAAAGTGGTTCAGCCGGGATATGAAGAGCGGGTAAAGGCCCTGGGATAAGGGACCGGATGAAAAACTGCCAACCGTTTGGTGACAATGAACACCTCAACCTTCCAGGGTTCCACCAAAGCTGAAAAACCAAGGTTGAGTGAAACTATTTGAGGGAGAGAACAATATGAAATCAGGAAGCAATCTTGAAAAAGTACTCAATGCCGGACATTTTGCCTTTACCGGGGAAGTCGGGCCTCCACGGGGCGCAAATGTGGACGCTTTGAAGGAAAAAGTGGCCCACCTCAAGGGCATGGTGGATATGGCCAATATCACGGACAACCAGACCGCCATGGTGCGCATGTCATCCTGGGCGGCAGCCATGATCTGCAAGGAAGGCGGTGTGGAGCCCAATTACCAGATGGTGTGCCGGGACCGCAACCGGCTGGCCATGCAGGCGGATATTCTCGGGGCCTATGCCCATGGATTGAAAAATCTCCTCTGCCTTTCCGGGGACCACCAGATGTTCGGTGACCATCCCCAGACCAAGGGGGTGTTTGACCTCGACTCCATGCAGCTGGTCCACATGGTGAAAAAGATGAGGGACGAGGGGAAGTTCCTCGGCGGTGCCGACATTGACGTTCCCCCCAGGATGTTCATCGGTGCGGCGGCCAACCCCTTTGCGGATCCCTTTGAGTGGCGGGTTCACCGTCTTGCCAAGAAAGTAAAGGCCGGGGCCGACTTTGTACAGACCCAGTGCATTTACAACATGGACAAGATGCGGGAGTGGACAAAACAGGCCAATGACATGGGCCTGACGGAAAAGGTTGCCATCCTCGCCGGGGTCACCCCCATGAAGAGCGTCGGTATGGCAAGGTATATGCAGAAAAAGGTTCCCGGCATGGATGTTCCCGAAGAGCTCATCTCCCGGCTAAAGGGCGTAGACAAGAAAAAGGTTGCCGATGAAGGCATCAAGATCGCATGTGAGCAGATCGAGGAATTCAGGGAGACAAAGGGGATTGCCGGGGTCCATCTAATGGCCATTGAGTGGGAGCACAAGGTGCCTGAAATTGCCGAAAGAGCAGGGATGCTGCCAAGACCGCAAATGGATTGATATTAACTGTCCAATTTTCAGGGTTGCCCTGGTGGAACCCTGAAAGAGCCATTGTTTATTGTGATGTTAATTGCACAAGAGGAGTTTCCAATTGAATGAAAAAACCGGAAGAGTGATGGTAGTTGGCGGCGGTATTGCCGGCCTTGCTGCAGCATTGGAGCTTTCCAGGCAGAAGGTCAACGTAGAGCTCGTGGAGAAGAGCTGTTTCCTTGGCGGCCACAGCATTGGATTTACCTGCAAGGCAACGGACAAATGCCTGCAGTGCGGAGCCTGCAGTGTTGAACAGGCATTGAAAGATGTGGTAAACGACCCTTTGATCACTGTTCATTTACGAACCCGGGTAAAGCAGGTGGACCGTTCCGGCTCAATTACGGCGGTACTGGAAAAAAGCCCTGTTGATGGCGGAACCCCGGGAATTTTAACGGGATTTTCCCGGCACAATGCGCCGTTTTACGTAAAAACCGCAGCGGACATTGACCATGCGCCGGAAGGAGCCGAAGATATCCACAACATGGGAAGTGAAGGAGAATTGGCCGTGGATGCGGTTGTTGTTGCAACGGGTTATACCCCCTTTGATCCCAATGAAAAGGCCACCTATGGGTACGGAAAGTGGGAGAATGTGATAACCGGCATGGAGCTTGAGAACATGCTTCGGGAGAACGCCTCCGTTGCGAGGCCCTCCGACGGCAAGGCCCCGGAAAAGATCGCCTTTATCCAGTGCGTCGGCTCAAGGGATGAACGCCTGGGGCACCTCTGGTGCTCCGAGGTTTGCTGCGCCTATGCCCTGCGCATGTCTGCCACTGTCAAGCACAAAAAGCCCGAAACGGATATTTCGGTGTTTTACATCGATATCCAGAATGCCGGAAAAGAGTTTCCCGTGTTTTACCAGCAGATCAAGTCAGATGTCCGTTTTGTCAGAACCATTCCCGTTGATATCTATCCAGTGGAAGAGGGACGGCTGCAGCTCCGGCACATGGTCGAAGCCGAGGGAACCCCTGCATCGGAGGTCTTTGATCTTGTGGTGCTCTCCGTGGGTATCATGCCCGGGCAGGATACGGCAACAACAGCAAAAATGTTTGATATCCCCGTTACCGAGGACGGTTTTCTTGACAGCAGTGCCGACTCCGGGGTTTTTGTCGCAGGCACCGCTGGAGGCCCGGCAAGTATTGCAGACACCATTGCCGGTTCGGGAAAAACAGCCTTTGAAGCCATGAAATATCTGGGGGGAATCAAATGATGGAGACGACGATAAGCAGAGATGTCCTGGTCCTCGGGGCCGGACCGGCGGGGATTGATGCGGCGCAGGCCCTGGCTGAATCCGGGTGTAACGCCCTTGTGATCGCCAGGGGAGACGTAGAGGCCCCGGAAAGTGTCAAGGTATTGTCAAACGCTGTTTTGTCAGAGTTTGCAGGTGTGGCAGGGGATTTCAGGGCATCCATTACAAGCAACAGCGAAACGGTTGAGCAGACATTCGGTGCCGTGGTC
>DATFJZ010000285.1:0-3136 GCA_035268945.1 Desulfobacteraceae bacterium
GTACGGCTGCGGCGAGGACAGGGAGTTGTGGGACAGAATCGCCAATTCCCAGGGATGGCGACAGGTGGATGCCGTGAAAAACAACCGGTTTTACAATTTCCCCTGCGATTTGACCTGCCGGGCCGCCACCCACACCGGTGACTTTGTCAAATGGCTCTCATCGACGATCTACCCGGACCGGTTTGCCTCCCCCCCCTTTCAGATACTCAAGGAAGGAATCCTCGGATCAACGCCCATCTCCATGGCTATCAACGGCATCCAGGAGGCGAGGATCGATGAGAGCCGGATCCTTGACTTTACCAACCGCACCCTGGTCATGGATTTTAAAACACCGATGACGGTTCTCTCCACCCTCGAAGGGTGGAAAACCGGTGTCACCACCGCGGGCAACCACTACACCCCGCCCCAGAGCTGGCTCATGGATCACACAGAGGGCCTGGACTCTTTTCGAAAACGGGTGCTGACCACCCTTGACCTGGAACCCCGACAGACCGCCATGCTCTTCACCGGGGCCGACATGACCCACCTGGCCGTCAAAAAGGAAACCTTCAAAGCGCTCTCCGTGTGGGCCCTGGTCACCGCCGGGGTGGAGTCCAACGCCATGCGGGCCGGAAGGGACAAGGGGCTCTTTTACGAGCCCGGCACCATCAACACCATCCTCATCGCCAATATGCAGCTGAGCAGCAGGGCCATGACACGGGCCATTGTCACGGCAACCGAGGCCAAGACCGCGGCCCTCATGGACCTGGACATCAGAACCAGCTACAATGACGGCGCCTACCGGGCCACGGGCACGGGTACGGACAACGTGCTGGTAATCCAGGGCACAGGCCAAATCCTTGAGAGTGCCGGGGGACACACCCGGCTGGGGGAACTCATCGCCAGGGCCGTCACCCGGGGGGTCAAAGAGGCGGTGGCCAGGCAGAACGGGGTGACCCGGCATCTCGACGTGTTCAACCGGCTGAAAAAAAGGGGACTCACCATCCATGGCGTGCTGAACCTTGAGCAGTGCGACTGCGGCAGGACCAAAAGCGGGTTTGCCAGTGCTGTTGAAGAACTCCTCCTGGACAAGCGGTACCAGGGATTCATGGAAACGGCTTTTTCCGTCAGCGATGACTTTGAAAAGGGGCTTGTCAAAGACCTTTCCGCCTTTGAAACCCTTGCTGTCACCATTGCACAAAAGATCTCGGGCAAACCCGTCGACACCCTGAAACCCCTTGTCAAGGACCCAGAAGTGCCGCGGGTTCTCTCCATCGCCTTAAACGCCCTTTTTAACGGTATCTACCACAGGGAAATCCAGCAACCATGAAACCTGCCATCCCCATCCTCATTGTGGCTATTGCCGTTTTTTCCCGGACCCTTGCCCCGTTGCCCGCCGGGGCCGCCGGCGGGCAGATCCCCCGGCGGGTTGTCTCCCTGGGGCCTGTTATCACGGAGATGATTTACCTGCTCAAGGCCGAAAAACGGCTTATCGGTGTCACCTCCTACTGCCGGATACCCCCAGACCAGGCCGAAAAGGAGATCATCGGGACGGTGATGCAGATGAACGTGGAAAAGATTGTCCACCTCGAGCCGGACCTTGTCATTGCCAACACCCTGACCCGTCAAAAACAGATCCGGATGCTGGAAAAGCAGAACGTCAAGGTGATCACCCTTGACACCCCCCAAAATTTCGACCAGATCTGCACCAATTTTGCCAGACTCGGCACCCTTGTGGGCAGGAAAGAAAGGGCGGAAACCATCATCCAAAGGGCACGAAGGGGCGTGGCTGCTGTCCGGCAGCAAAGCCGCCGCCTTGACCGGCCCAGGGTGTTCATCCAGATCGGCCTCAAACCCCTCAAGACATCACCGCCCAACACCTTTATCCATGAGTACATCACCTTTGCCGGTGGTGCCAATATCGCAGAAGGGTCCAGCGAAGGGATGTACAGCCGGGAAAAGGTGTTAAAGGAGAACCCCGATGTGATCCTCATCGCCACCATGGGTTCGTCAAAAGCGGCGGGACTCAAAGAAAAAGAGGCCTGGCAACGGTTTTCATTCCTCAAGGCGGTGAAAAACAACGCCGTTTACGTGCTGGATCCGGATATTGTCTGCAGCCCAACACCGGAAACCTTTGCCCGGGGGCTTACGGTCTTTTTTCGCCGGATACACCCCGGGGAACAGGGGAGAGCCGACCATGGATGACAGGGGAATCAGAAAAAAACTCATGGTGCCCGTTCTCCAGATGATCGTCCTGGCCCTGGCCGCAACCGCCGCCCTCTCCATTGGCAGCACCCACATTCCCTTTGATCGGATTCCTGCAATCCTCCTTGCCGGGCAGGAGAGCGCCGACTACCATATCCTGGTGGGTCTGAGGCTTCCCCGGCTGATCCTGGCCGCTGCCGTGGGCGGCTCCCTGGGCCTTGCCGGCACCCTTCTCCAGGGAATGTTCCGAAACCCCCTGGTGGAACCCTACACCCTGGGCATATCCGGCGGGGCCTCCCTGGGGGTGTGCCTGGCCATCGTTTTTCATCTGAACCAGACCATGGGGATCATGGCCTTCCCCATCTCAGGATTTGCCGGGGCCGGGGCGGTGATCGTTCTGGTATACCTCCTCGGTACCCGGTCCGTGGGCATCAAGCCGGAAAGCATGCTCCTCACCGGGGTGATGATCAGTTTTGTCTCCTCCTCCCTGGTGATGTTTCTAATGGCCGTCTCCAAAAGCGACGACCTCCACAACATCGTCTTCTGGATCATGGGCTCCCTGGACGAGCCCAACACCGGCCTGATCAAGATCGTCTGCACCGGCTCAATCACCGGACTTGTGATCTCCCTTTTTTATTGCCACGACTTAAACGCCATGGTGCTGGGCCATGAGGAGGCATCGTTCATCGGGGTCAACACGGTGAGGACCAGAAAGGTGCTGTTTATCACGGCAAGCCTTCTCACCGGCCTCAGCGTCTCCGTTGCCGGTATCATCATGTTTGTCGGGCTGATCATCCCCCATTTCATGCGGATGCTCTTTGGCGGGGACCACCGCCTTCTCATCATCAACTCCTTTTTCGGCGGGGCCTCGTTTCTCATCCTCTGCGACCTCTTTGCCAGGACCGTGATCTCCCCCCTGGAGCTTCCCGTGGGGGTCATCACCGGTATCATC
>DATFJZ010000286.1:0-3399 GCA_035268945.1 Desulfobacteraceae bacterium
CTCTGGAAATACCAGCACGATCTGCCAATTCCTTAGTAGTAATTTTACGCTCATTCCGTGCTTCGCGGATCAACCCGCCGAGCAAGGCTGCTGCATCGCGACTACAGCGAATCCCATCAGATGGCACCTATGACAAGATTCTCAACGACTATGGCTTTGAATGGGAAGCATTGGATCGACAAGGAGAAGGGCGGCGATATAATAAGGGAAGCTGTTTTTTTGCAGATTCCCACCAGCATCAGCATTACCGGTAAGTTTTCAATGCTTCCGGCAGGGTTTCCACAAAGGCTTTGATGTCGTCACGCACCCTGCGGTAGCACTCCAGTTGTTCTTCATCCGATGCGCCTTGTTCGGCAAGTTTCTCTGCCATCTTCGGCGGATCATCAAATCCGACATGAATCACCTTGCTTTTGCCCGGGAAGAAAGGGCAGGTCTCATGGGCATGCCCACAGACGGTCACCACAACGTCCAGTTTTACATCCCGGAATGCGTCCATGTGCTGGGATTTGTGTCGGGAAATATCCACACCGGCTTCAGCCATCACCTTTACGGCGTTTGGGTTAAGCCCGTGGGTTTCGATACCGGCGGAGTAGGCGGTGATGACATCGTTCTTAAGATGGCGCGTCCAGCCTTCGGCAATCTGGCTGCGGCATGAATTACCGGTGCAGAGGAACAATACGCTCAGCGTTTCACTCATGATTTTTCTCCTTGATCTGTTCAGGTTGTTTTCGGAAACAACTCCCTTTGCCCCGCTGACTGCAGCATAGCTCTTTTTCCTTAAACTTGAGATGTCAGTAGATCGAAGGCTCTTAGGACCGCAAATTTTATAAAGTGACCGAAATTACTTGCCCTTTGACTCATCTACTTCGTTGCACCAAAGGCCTAATAGGCCTGCTATTAAACCTTTGATGCGCCTTGTATATGAGCCAAAGTTCGGCGCAATTTCGTCCACTTTATTTTATCTGCGGTCCTAATCGTTTATCCCATAAAAAACTGGATCATCACTTACTCGCTCTGCCCGTGCTCCCTGTAATGGTTGTTTTGATCATCGTCACTGTTTTTGTTCTGCTCGAGAACCCGGATGATTCTGGAGACAGCCTGGTTCACCGGCGTTGGTATCCCGTATCGCCTGCCAAGGTCGACCACCTTGTCGCCGAAAATTTCAATTTCGGTTTTTCTGTTTGCCTCGATATCCTGGAGCATTGAGGTTTTTCCCGCCGGGGCCAGTGTGTTCAGGAAGTGATACCACTCTTGAATATCCCGCCGGGTCAGGTCCACCGGCACGGCCTGTGCCACTGCAATCACCTCGTCCATGAGAGACTCCATCACATCCCGGGCATGGGAGGAGGCGTGGAAAATTCCGTAGGGGGCCCGCATTACCGCCGAGGCCTGGTTCATTCCCACATTGATCATGAATTTCCACCACATGATCCGGATCATGTCCCCGGGGGTTTCATACACAATGCCGGCTCTGTCAAAGGCCCTTTGCACCCGCAACACCCGGGGGTCGGGCCGGGTGTTGTCTGCCTGCCCGAAATAGTGTTTTCCCGGCCGGGTATAGCTGATCCGGTTTCCCTGGCGGACGGCGTCTATGGCCACGGAAACGGCATAGAGCATCCTGTCCATGCCGTAGACGGACCCGATATCGGTTTCACTGTCAAGGCCGTTCATCACAGAGATGACAGTGGTTGCCTCATTGACAAGGTTTTTAAGGTCAGGAAGCGCCTGCTCCAGATGGTGGTTTTTCAGGGCAACGATTATCAGGTCCGCAGGGGCAGTGGCCTGATCCGGGTGGATTACCGGGATTGCGAGGGGGCAGTTGTTGATCACCAGTCCCCGGGCTGATAGTTTTTCGTACCGCTCTCCCCTGGCAATGAGGCTCGTTGAAAACCCGGGGGTATTGAAAAAGGTGCCGGCAAAATAGGCTCCCATTGCTCCGGCTCCGAGAATGACGACGTTTTGGATCTCTTTCATTGGTTGTGCCTCTTTCGGTTTTGTATTTCAAATCTGCATTTGCAGCACATCATTCTCCTGGCAGGTCAAGCAAAGCCTTGATGTCCTGTTCATTCATGACAATATATCATATGTGATACAATTCCCCGTTGGGAACAATTTCAAAATCCAGTGACAGAATGTTCTCAAACATGGGATCGGCGGTTGCCATTCCATTGCCTCTCACTACCATTGAATGTGGAAGCGGCATTGGTCATCACCTGTCAGTATTGTCTTCTCCATCACAACCCCTGCCGGTATGGGTGTTGTTATCACAGGTCCTGTTGAAAAACAAGGAAGGCGCATCTCTCTTGTTTGTTGACGGTTCGTCCGTGCAAAGAAAAACCCGTCGTTGCAGTTTTACCTGTTTGCCCTCCATCCGCCTTTGTACAGCGTCCATTGCGGAAATGGCCATCCGCCAGGTCGTTTGACCAGCGGTTAGGAGATGGGTTTCATGGCGCCCATGTAGGTTCTCAGGGTTCTTCCGATCCCTTCGACACCGGTGGAACGGATGGCCTCGTTGGCCTTGATCAGGGCGATATTGTCGGTGGTGTTGTCGGCTGTATGAAGCCCCCTGCCGATGACATCGGTATCCTGCCGGGCCATGAAATCCGCCAGCAGGGGAACGGCCTTGTGGTTGAACAGGTAGCAGCCGTACTCCGCCGTATCCGAGATCACCACGTTCATTTCATAGAGCTTCTTCCTGGCCACCAGATTGGCGATGAGGGGCAGTTCATGGAGGGATTCGTAGTAGGCGGACTCCTCGCCGATCCCCGTTGCCACCATGGTGTCAAAGGCAAGCTCCACCCCGGCCTTGACAAAGGCGATCATGAGAATGCCCTTGTCGAAAAACTCCTGCTCGGTGATCGGCTGATCCGTGGAGGTTGACAGCTCAAAGGGGGTTTTCCCCGTCTCCTCGCGCCATCTCAGCAGGTCGGCATCGTTGTTTGCCCAGTCTTCCATCATGGTCCTGGAAAAGTCTCCGGCCATGATATCATCCATGTGTTTGCAGAACAGGGGGTGGAGGATGGTTTTCAGCTCCCGGGAGAGGCGTTCTGCCACGATTTTTGACGGGTTGTCCAGCCGGTCCATCATGTTGGTGACGCCGCCATGTTTCAGCGCTTCGGTGATGGTTTCCCACCCGTATTGTACGAGTTTTGAGGCGTACCCGGGATCAACTCCTTTTTCGACCATCTTGTCGTAGCAGAGCAGGGATCCGGTCTGGAGAGTGCCGCAGAGGATGGTCTGTTCGCCCATGAGGTCGGACTTTACCTCGGCTGTAAAGGACGATTGGAGCACCCCGGCCCGGTCGCCGCCGGTACCGCAGGCGTAGGCCTTTGCCAGCTCCATGCCCCGGCCCGTTGGATCGTTCTCCTTGTGAACGGCGATGAGGGTGGGCACGCCGAA
>DATFJZ010000287.1:0-4097 GCA_035268945.1 Desulfobacteraceae bacterium
CTCCCGAGGAGAGGTTGTACATCTTCACCCGCTCCCCCCCGACACCGATCTTTTCAAGAAGCCTTGCTGCCTGTTCTACCCTTTTTCTCGCCCTGAAATTGCCCGTTTTAAAATGGCAATCCCCCTCCATGCAGCCGACCACATACACACCATCGGCGCCTCGTTCAAAGGCCCTTAACACATGGATCACATCCAGTTTTCCCGTACAGGGCAGACGGATAATTCTGAAATTCGTCGGGCACTTCAGTCTCATGGAACCTGCCAGGTCCGCGGCAGAATACCCTCAGTAGTTACAGCAGAACGCAACAATCACCGGTTCAAACGTCTCATTCATAATACCCCCTCCAGCAGGGATTCCACCTTGCTGAGCAATTGATCATCTTCGTACCAGTTGAGTTTAATGGTTTTTGCCGGGCATTCCGAAGCACAAACCCCGCATCCGTGGCACAGGGCCGCATCGATTTCGCTCTTGCCCTGGTCATTGATTTTCGGCACATCGTAGGGACAGGATCGAACGCAGATCAGGCAGGAAGCGCAATGGTCCGGGTCGACCTCTGCCGTCACCGCCGACAGGGTCAGGTGGTCCCGGGAGAGGAAGGTGGTGGCCTTTGATGCGGCGGCATAGGCCTGGGAAATGGTTTCCGAAACCAGTTTTGGCCCGTGGGCCGTGCCGCAGAAGAAGATCCCCTCCGTGGCGGAGTCAACAGGCCGAAGCTTGACATGGGCCTCAATGAAATACCCCTCCCGGTTCCTGCCAAGCTTTAGAATGGATGCCAGCTCTTCCGTATCTGCCGCCTGCATGCCGGCGCTCAACGCCACCAGATCTGCATCCACGGAAAGCCGCTGCCCCAGCACATGGTCAGTGAAATAGACCACAAGCTGGCCGTTTTCCTGTTTCACCTCGGGGGGGTTGTCCGGATCGTACCGGAAAAAAAGCACCCCTTTGTGCCTTGCTTCGGTGTAGTAATCCTCCAGCATGGCGTACATCCTCATGTCCCTGTACAGTATGAACACCTCGGCATCGGGGTTCTTCTCCTTGATGTGAAGGGCGTTTTTCACGGCCCCCTGGCAGCAGACCCGGGAGCAGTTGGGGTTTTCTTCGTTCCGGGAACCCACGCACTGGATCATGACCACCTGGTTGAGATCCCCGGCTCCCTGCTCTTCGATGCGGCTGGAGAGTTCCAGCTGGGTGACAACACGGTCGCTTTGTCCGTAGAGATACTCGGTGGGCTGGTACTCGTGGGCACCGGTGGCAATGATCATCACCCCGTGATCGATTTTCCGCTCGTACATGCCGGGTCCTACGAGCACCTCGGTGACAAAGTTGCCCTTGTATCCGGAAAATCCCACAATCAGGGACTGTTTGAGCACCTGGATCTTTTCATGGGCGGCGACATCCTCGGCGAGCCCCTTTACATACCCCCTGATGTCCTCCCCTTCAATGGTGGTGAAGAGCTGGTTGCCAAGACCGCCAAGCTCGGCCTCTTTTTCCACAATCACCACCTCGTACCCCTGGTCGGCCAGCCCCTTTGCCGCGTTCATACCGGCAATGCCCCCGCCGACGACAAGGGCTCTCACCGTTACGGGAATACTTTTCTCGTGAAGGGGTCTCAAATTTTTAACCCTGGCCGTGGCCATCCTGACAAGGTCCTTTGCCTTTTCCGTGGCTCTTTCAGGCTCGTGATAATGCATCCAGGACCCCTGGTTCCTGATGTTGGCCATTTCAAAGAGGTACTTGTTCAAGCCGCTCTCTTCGATTGTGTCCATGAAGATATCTTCATGGGTCTTGGGGGTGCATGAGGCCACCACCACCCTGTTAAGCCGGTGTTCCTCGATCTTCTCTTTGATGATCTCCTGGGTGTCCTGGGAACAGGTAAACAGGTTCACACCGGTGTAAACCACATTGGGCAGGGTTTCGCTGTACTCGACAACGGCATCCACATCCACAACGCCTGCGATGTTGATGCCGCACTTGCAGACAAAGATCCCGATTCTGGGTTCCTCGTCTGCCACATCTCTCTCTTCGGGCATTTCAACACTTCTGGTGCAGGTATTCCTGGCAGCGGCAAGGTTCATGCCGGCGGCACAGGCCGCTCCACTGGCCTCGGTAACCGACGAGGGGATATCCTTGGGGCCCTGGAGAACCCCGGAGACAAACACCCCGGGACGGGAGCTCTCCAGGGGGGAAAAACAGGAGGTTCTGGCAAAATTGTAGTGGTTCAGTTCCACCCCGAGGGTTTTGGCAAGGTCAACGGTGGACCGGGGAATCTCAAGCCCCACGGAGAGGACCACCATGTCAAAGATCTCTTTTTCGATGGTGCCGTCTTCGGTAACGTAGTTGAGCATCAGATTGCCGGTCTCTCTCTCCTCGGTGACACTGTGAACCCTTGCCTTGACAAAGCGGACATTCTCCTCATCCCTGGCCCGGAGGTAGTACTTCTCGTAATCCTTGCCAAAAGAGCGGATATCCATGTTGAAGATGGCGCAGTCAAGGTCATGTTCTGAATGCTCCTTGGCAATCATGGCATCCTTGATGGCGTACATGCAGCAGACAGAGGAGCAGTAGCCGTTGCCGCACCGGTTGGTGTCCCTGGACCCGATGCACTGGAGCCAGGCGATTTTTTCCGGCTCCTTCTTGTCCGAGGGGCGCTCCAGGTGGCCCATGGTGGGACCGCCGGCACTGAGGAGACGCTCGAACTCCAGGCTTGTCATGACATTGGCCGACCGCTTGTACATGTAGGTATCATCCAGCAGAGACGGGTCATAGGGGCGACTGCCCGTGGCAAGAATCACCGAGCCAACGTTCAGGTCCCTGTTCCTGGCCGTCATGGTGTGATCGATGGCCCCGGCCAGGCAGGCCGTTACGCACTGGTAACACTCGGAGCAGATGCCGCAGGAGAGGCATCGCTGGGCCTCCTCCATGATCTGCTCCGGGGCGAGGGTCGCGGTGACTTCGTTAAAGTTCTTTTCCCGCTTTTCGACATCAAGCCGAGCGGGGGCGGCCCTCTTTTTTACCGGTTCTCCTTCAACGGCCGGTTTTTCAAACTCAAAGATCTTTTCCCGGTTCAAGCCCAAATCCTCGTTGTTGATAAAGCGGTGGATGCTCTCCGCCGCCTCTTTGCCGCAGGCAACGGCATCCACCACGGATTTGGGACCGTAAAAGGCATCCCCCCCGGCAAACACCCAGGGAATCGGGGTCTGGAAGGTGATTGGATCGGCGTCAAGCCCTCCCCTGGCGGTAACATCAACGCCTTCTTTGTCAGCATACTCAAGCTCTCCCATCTGGCCGATGGCCACGATCACATAATCCGCATCAAGGACGGTGAGATCATCTTCGTCGTAGGAGGGGGAAAACCGCCCCTGTTCGTCAAACACGGCCGTGCACCGCTTGAACTCAACCCCTGCCACGGCACCGCTTTTTTCAAGGAACCTGGCAGGTCCCTGGCTGTTGACAATGGCAACTTTCTCTTCCAGGGCCTCTTCCACTTCGTAATCCCAGGCGGGCATCTCGTGGCGCTGTTCAAGGCAGACCATGGTGACATCGTCGGATCCCAGGCGCCTTGCCGTAAGGGCCACATCAACGGCAACATTTCCCCCGCCGATGACCACGACCTTTCCCCCCAGGGGCTCGGCCGTCTCCAGAGCGGCATCCCTCAGGAAAGGAACCCCCTTGATGACATTGGTCAGATCTTCCCCGGGAACGCCAAGCCCCCGGCTGCCGTGGAGACCCGTTGCCAGAAACAGCGAGGCAAACCCGTCGTTTTTCAGGGATTCCAGGGTGATATCCTCTCCAAAGGCCACACCGGTTCTGATCTCAACCCCCATTCCTTCAATCACAGCAATCTCTTTGTCAAGCTCGTCTTTTGGCAGGCGGTACTGGGGAATCCCCACGGCCATCATCCCGCCCTTGACGGGAAGCTTTTCAAACACCGTCACCGAATATCCGTTCTTTGCAAGGTAGTAAGCCGTTGTCAGCCCTGCCGGGCCGGACCCCACCACTGCAATCTTTTCCTTTCGCCGTTCCTTGATTTCCGGGATGTAGGGCGCATCGCTGTTCAGATCGGTGTCGGACAAAAACCGATGAAGATCCTGGATGG
>DATFJZ010000288.1:0-4981 GCA_035268945.1 Desulfobacteraceae bacterium
AGGTCGAAAGCCTCTGCAGCCGCCGGGGGTGGGAGGACTGGTCCGGTGTTCTTTCGGACTGGCTTCTGGCACTGCTTGAAACCCCTCTGCTTGTGCCGGAAGCTTCCATTACCCTGTCCGATCTCGGCACGGACCTGTGCCGGGCGGAAATGGAATTCCTCTTTGCCGTCCACCAGGTGGACATCCGTCGTCTGGACCGGCTGGTAACGGATGCCGTGCTGCCCGGCATTGTCCGGCCTGTACTGCGGCAGGACCGGGTTAACGGCATGCTCAAAGGGTTCATCGACCTTGTGTTCTGCTTTGAGGGCCGGTATTTTGTCCTGGATTACAAATCCAACTATCTGGGGGAAGACCAGAACGCCTACGACCAGGACGCCATGGTCCGGGCCATGGCGGGGCACCGGTATGATCTTCAATACCTGCTGTATACGCTGGCCCTTCACCGGCTGCTCAAGGCCCGTCTTCCCGAGTATGACTACCAAAGGGATGTGGGCGGTGTGGTGTATCTGTTTTTAAGGGGGGTGAACGAATCCGGCCGGGGGGTTTATGGGGACAAACCCCCGGCACGTCTGATCAATGAACTGGATAAACTGTTTAAGGAAAGAGACTCCCATGATGCCCCTTGCTGATTTTTTCGATCTGCTTCATACCTGGACCGCCCGTGGATGGCTCAGACCCATTGACCAGGCCTTTGTGATGTTTTTAAGCCGCCAGGATCCGTCTGCCCCTTCACCGGTGCTGCTCGGCGCGGCCCTGGCCAGCCACCAGCTGGGGCGGGGGCATATCTGCCTGGATGTGGACAGTGCCCTGGCCGATCCTGACGGCACCCTTTCCCTTCCCCCGGAAGGAGAGACAGGAGAGAACATGCCTGTAAAGCCCTCCCAGATAATTTGCAACTTCACCAGGGAGATCTGGATTGGCCAGTTTGACGGGTCGGCGCTTGTGGGCGGGGACACGGAAAAAACACCCCTGGTTTTGCAGCAGGGCCGCCTCTATCTGCGGCGGTATTGGCAGTACACCCGGCAGGTGGCCCGGGACATCCTCCACCGGGTGGGAGAGACACTCCCCGTTCCGGGGAATTTGGAGCATCGGCTGGATGCGTTGTTTGCAGACCTGAGAAGTTTGGATGAAACGAAAAAAGAAACCGTTCATTGGCAGAGCGTGGCAACGGCTGTGGCTGCCGCTTCCAGGTTCTGCGTGATCTCCGGAGGGCCCGGGACCGGCAAAACCACCACCGTGGTTCAGATACTGGGCCTGCTCCAGGGGATCGCCATGGAGCAGGGCAGGGGGCTTCGGATTCGTCTGGCCGCCCCCACGGGAAAGGCTGCGGCCCGGCTCACAGAATCCATATCCAGGGCCATGGACCTTCTGCCGGAACAGCTTCAGGCCCATATGCCCACCGAGGTGACGACCCTTCACCGGCTCCTCGGCACCCGTTACGATTCCCGGCAGTTTATCCATAACCGGAACAACCGACTTCATGTGGATCTTCTGGTGGTGGACGAGGCGTCCATGATCGACCTTGAAATGATGGATGCCCTTCTGGGCGCCCTGCCGGCCCATGGGCGGCTGATCCTTCTCGGTGACAAGGACCAGCTGGCATCGGTGGAAGCCGGATCCGTGCTGGGGGATATCTGCACCAATGCCTCACATCCCTGCTATGGGCCTGACACCGTTGATTTCATCAAAGGGGCAACGGGTTACGAATTGTCAGCGTTTTCAGGTCCCGGAACCAGTCTGGACCAGCGGATCGTGGTATTGAGAAAAAGCCACAGGTTTCATGAAAACAGCGGTATCGGTGATTTGGCCCGTGCAGTGAATCAGGGCGATGAAAAACAGGTCTCCAGGGTATGGGAAAAGGGGTATGCCGATGTGTCCCGGCTGGTGATCCGTTCCTGTGAAGAGGCAGGGTTTCGCAGTCTGGTACTGGACGGCAATCCAAAGGCCTTTCCCCATGCTGCAAAACAGCCGGCCGGGTACCGGGCTTATCTTGAGGTTATCGCCCGGGGATGGGGGGCCTGGCCGTCGGAAGACCACTGGTTCCGGGCCGTACTGGAGCGCTTTAACCGGTTTCAGCTGCTCAGTCCCCTTCGCAGAGGAGGTTGGGGCGTGGAAGGGCTGAACCGTATCGCCGCCCGGATTCTCTACAATGCCGGACTCGTTCGGGCCACCCGGGGATGGTACCCGGGCCGGCCGGTGATGGTCACCCGGAACGACTATCGTCTGGGGCTCATGAACGGGGACATCGGCATTGTCCTCGAGGCGGGCAATGGGGGGCAAAAGGACCTTGGAAGCCCAGCCGCCGGAGCAATGACCGGCCCCAAACCGACCAGTAACTCAGATGACTTATGGAAAAGAAGCAACCGGTCTGAAAAAGGACTGCGGGTGGTCTTTCCCATGGCGGACGGCTCCTTGAAACAGGTGCTCCCCTCAAGGCTCGAAGCCGTGGAAACCGTCTATGCCATGACCGTTCATAAATCCCAGGGGTCGGAGTTTGACCACACCGCTCTGGTGATGCCCGATACCATGAGTCCGGTGCTGACCCGGGAGTTGATCTATACCGGCATCACCCGTGCCCGGTCCTTTTTTACCCTGGCAGGGGCATCACCCCACCTTCTGACTGCAGCAGTGAAACAGCGAACTCACAGGGCCTCCGGCCTTGGCGATATATTGTTCCAAGGTGACAGTTTTGTTTCGGATGACCGGTCTTTTTGTCAATATTAATAGCTGGTTAGTGTAGTAATTTGAGACTTGCATTTTTTGCCGGTGTTGTGTTACCCTGACGAAATATTGGTTTTCAAAGAAAGGAGAGAATATGACATTAAATCACCAACTGGCCGATGAATTGATTGCCCAGGCAGAAACCAGGGAAGATTTTGCAGCGGGAATCGCCGCGGTGGATGACGTGCTGGATGGTCCCTCCTACAAGGTTGCAGCCGGGGAAATTTGGGAGGACAACCATTCGGAAAAGAGCGTCCAGTGGCTGCCCGACGCCGGCTCACTGCTGGTGCTGGCCATGCACCACCCCCGGAACAAGCCGCACCTGGACTGGTTTGACCGGGGTAATACTGCGGGAAATCGACGAATGACGGAGGTTTCAAAAGAGCTGGTGGCCTGGCTGCTGGAAAAGCATGGGGTGCGTGCCCAGGCGCTGCCGTATCAAGTGGAGCGGGGCGGGGTTTACCTGAAGGATGCCGCCGTATTTGCCGGGCTTGGTGTCGTGGGAAAAAACAACCTTCTGCTGCACCACAGATGGGGTGCCAGGGTGAGGCTCCGTTCGGTGTTGATCGAAGCCCCCCTTCCTTCCAGCCCACCGTTGGAGAATTTTGATCCCTGCGGTAACTGTGACATGCCCTGTCAAAAAGTCTGCCCTGAAAATGCCTTCGGCCCGGGGCAATACCACCGGCCGTACTGCGTTCAACGCCTCGAAGCAGACCGGGCCCATCCCATTGAAAGTGGTCAAAGGGATTCCCAGGGCACTCCTGTTCTGGTCACCGACTGGTGCCGGCGGTGCGAATTCGCCTGCCCGTTAAAATAATTTTTCATCGAGGATTAACGATACCAGGGAGATCATCCCCACAAGCTCCCCTTTGTCCTCCACCGGAGCCCGGCGGATACCGGCCCGATAGATAAGCCTCACCGCATAGCGGATATCCATGGCCGCCGGTACGGTGATCACCGGTTTGGTCATCACTTCATACACATTCACCTCATCCAGAGACCGGCCCGGAAGTATCGCATCTTTGACAATATCCTGGGATACCAGTATGCCCCAGGCATCGTTCTCATCCCGTTTGTTCACCAGAAGAGAAAACACGTTGTTTTCCTTCATTTTTTTGACGGCTTCGCGGGTGGTGGCCATGCCGTCAATGGAGATGATCCCCTTGTGCATCACATCCCTGACGCGAATGATTTTGGCTTTATCTTGTTCCATAAATTGTTTCCCTTGAAAAGTGTGTGTTACAGGTAACTGTCCCGGGCCCTTTGTTTGAATTTCTCAATCTGACTTTCCAAACCCACCACATGCTCCACCGGCAGCATGAATGCGATGCCGGTACCGGGCTTGCCGAATTCTCCGGCTTTTTTTATGACGGTCAACAGTTTTTCCGCCACGTGTTCTTCCGCCAGAAGCATGATGATATCGGTCTGGGCTTCCAGGGTCAGGCCGAAAAATGTTTTTGCCTCTTTGATGCCCGTTCCTCTGGCGGGAATGATGGTGGCGCCGGTGGCCCCCTCTTTTTTGACGGCATCAACAATTTTGTCGGTAATCTCTGATTTTACAGAGGCTAAAATGATTTTAAACCGCATAGGTCTTCTCCGCTGTTCTGGTTTTACGATGGGTCATCCATACGGTGAGCTGGGCATATCCCAGCACCGATATGATAGGGAAAAGGCTGGCAAAGGCAATGAGCCCGAATCCGTCCAGGGCTGGGTTGCGGCCCGGTACGGTGGATGCCAGGCCAAGGCCCAGGGCAGCCACCAGGGGCACGGTTACTGTGGAGGTGGTGACCCCGCCGGAATCATAGGCCAGTGCGACGATGTTTTTCGGAGCCACCAGGGTCAGCAGGATAACCATGATATATCCTGCGAGAATGTACAGGTAAAGGGGGGTGCCGGTGACAATGCGGAAGGTGCCGAGACTGATGCCCACAGCCACCCCGATGGCGACGGTAATCCGCAGACCCCACTGGCTGATGGTGCCCATGGAGACTTCGCTGGCCTTGTAGGCCACGGCAATGAGGGACGGTTCGGCAATGGTGGTGGCAAATCCGATCAAGGCACCAAACAGATACACCCATCCATAGGCGGTCCAGTCTGCCATGGCAGGCGGATCAGGGGTGCCGTAGATAAAAACCGGGTCTGACAGCTGGGCTGCCATGATTTTTCCCAGGGGAAACAGCGCTTTTTCCAGGCCGGCGAGAAACAGGGCCAGCCCGATGACCACATACACACCCCCCACCAGCACACGCCTCAGGTGGGG
>DATFJZ010000289.1:0-11959 GCA_035268945.1 Desulfobacteraceae bacterium
GGCCAAAGGGGTCAGGCCTGCGTTATTGTTCTTTTGTCAAAGGCCTGTGTTTAAAGACAAATTTAAACAAAAGTATCAATAACGCAGGCCTGACCCCACCCCCGGATGGCCGATGGGGTGGCCGATGTTATGATCAAGCCCAGAGGAAACAAGATACAGGAAGATTGTCTTGTTCAAGTTTCATAGTTTATTGTGATGCACAGCATCATGGCCATAATCCAACTTTTTAAGGAGATGCATATATTATGCTTCATGACAGCGTTGAAAACGCCAAAAAACAGGGTGGCGGCTGCCCATCCCAGCAGCAGCAGAAAAACCAGGAACAACAGCAGGAAGAGATGATCCAGTCTTCCCTGTCAAGGATCAAAAACAAGCTCTTTGTGTTGAGCGGCAAAGGCGGGGTTGGAAAGAGCAGCGTTTCGGCAAACCTTGCTGCTGCCCTGGCAGCCAGGGGATTTAAAACAGGCCTCATGGACGTCGACCTCCACGGTCCTTCCATTGGGCATATGTTCGGCATGACCGAACTTCTCGACATCAACGAAAACAAGCTTCTTCTGCCCAAACAGGTGGGAGAGAACCTCAAGATCGTCTCCATCCAGGCCCTTATGCAGGATAAAAACCAGGCCATCATCTGGCGGGGCCCTGCCAAAACCGGCATGATCAAGCAGTTTGTCGGTTCCGTTGCCTGGGGCGACCTGGACTTTCTCATCATCGATGCCCCTCCTGGAACCGGGGATGAGCCCATCTCCGTTGTTCAGACCATCACGGATGCAAAGGCAGTGGTGGTGACAACCCCCCAGGAAGTCGCCCTGGCCGATGTCAGAAAATCCATCTCCTTTTGCAAGACAGTGAAAATCGAGACCATCGGGCTTGTGGAAAATATGGGGCCGTTCAAGTGCCCCCACTGCGACGAAACCATCGAGCTCTTCAAGAGCGGCGGCGGAGAAAAGACCGCTGCATCCGAGGGGATCAACTTCCTCGGCTCCATTCCCTTTGACCTGGATGTTGTCACATCCGGGGACAACGGATCACCCATTGTGGTGGAAAACCCGGAGAGCAATTTTGCTAAGGCCTTTGACTCTGTAATCAGCAAAATCACGGCGCTTCTTTAAGGATTTTTTTGGACGAGATGAGCAACACACCAGGGGGCATGAAAGACCTTTTTAACCTCAGGGAAAAACAGTTTCTTTCCCCCCTGGCATGTTTCAGTGAAAACGCCCTGCGGCGCCGGCCCGACCCGAGGCTCGATTCCGGTTACCGGCAGGCGTTCAGCGCCGATGCCGACCGGATCTTAAACTCCCTTGCCTACACCCGGTACATCGACAAAACCCAGGTCTTCTCGTTGATCAAAAACGACCACCTTACCCATCGGGTGCTCCATGTTCAGCTGGTATCAAGGATCGCCAGGACCATCGGCCGGTTTCTCGGGCTCAACGAAGACCTCATCGAGGCGGCAAGCCTGGGTCATGACCTTGGCCATCCCCCCTTCGGCCATGACGGAGAGAGGATCCTCTCAAGTCTCTGCAACTCCCACGGGGCGGGAAGGTTCTGCCACAATGTCCAGTCCCTCCAGTTCCTCGAAAAAATCGAGCGCAGCGGCCAGGGATGGAACCTGGCCATCCAGACTCTGGATGCCATCCTCTGCCACAACGGAGAGGTCCACTCCCAACAGCTCAAGCCGGAGAGAAACAGGTCCTTTGATGACCTTGACGTCCTTACCGCTGCCATGAAATCGGGAAAATCCCCTGACCCGGCTCCCATGACCATGGAGGGGTGTGTTGTGAGGATGGCCGACACCATCGGTTACATTGGCAGGGATCTTGAGGACGCCATCCGGCTCAACCTGGTCCGGCGAAAAGCCATCCCCGACGAGTGCGCGAACCTCCTTGGCAAAACCAGCGGAACCATTGTGTTCTCCCTTGTCACCGACCTGATCAACCACAGCTCAGCAGAACCCTTTGTCGGTTTCAGCCCGGAGGTCTCGGATGCGTTAAAGGATCTGAAGCAGTTCAATTACCGGCACATTTACACAAACCCGGCCATAAAAGGCCACTTAAAACCGGTGGAAGATATTTTCCTCTACCTGTTTGACAAATACCTCAACGACCTTGAAACAAACTCCATGACCTCTCCGATTTTTGTCGATTTCCTGGACAGCCTTTCCGACACCTACCGACAGGAACACTCCAGCGGGGAGATCGTCCGGGATTACATTGCCGGCATGACCGACTCGTTTTTCATCCGCCAGGCCCCTGAAACCATGCGGCCCTGCCCCATTGAACGGTAAAAACCATGTTTGACAACCGCACATACCGATCCCAAGCCAGAAAAGAGGGCCTTGTTCCCTTTACCGTCACCGTCAAGGAGACCAACCTTCACATCCAGGCCGAACGGGAGCTGTCCGGCAAGGCGGTGAAAGCCGTGCTCGAGTGCCGGAACCTTCTCGAATCATACATCTCCCGCTGCCCGGAGTTTGCATGGGCCATGACCCCTGTCCAGCCGGTTTTTCCCACCCCGAAAATCGCCGCAGAAATGATCCAGGCCGCAGCCCGGTCAAAGGTCGGCCCCATGGCTGCCGTTGCCGGTGCCGTATCGGAATTCACCGGCAGGGCCCTTCTCGACCATTCCAGGGAGGTGATCGTTGAAAACGGCGGAGATATCTTCATGAAGCTTGAAACAGAGGCGGTGTTTGCCATCTTTGCCGGGAACTCGCCGTTGAGCATGAAAACCGGGGTGCGCATTGCCAGACGAGAAACGCCCTTTGCCCTCTGCACCTCGTCGGGCACCCTTGGCCATTCGGCAAGTTTTGGCAGGGCGGATGCGGCAACCGTTGTCTCCGACTCCTGCGCCCTTGCCGATGCGGCAGCCACAGCCCTTGGCAACATGGTAACGGAAACATCGGACATTGAAACAGCCATGGAAACGGGCCGAAACAT
Organism: Desulfobacteraceae bacterium; assembly: GCA_035268945.1. Lineage (GTDB taxonomy): Bacteria > Desulfobacterota > Desulfobacteria > Desulfobacterales > Desulfobacteraceae > DATFJZ01. Next base: position 2,937 of record DATFJZ010000289.1, read on the forward strand.
CCAGGGGGTCCAGGGCATCATCATCATCAAAGGAAAAAAGATCGGACTCTGGGGCGATCTTGAACTGGTAAAACTGTGAGCTGCCCACACCTCAAGGCCAATACGATAAAAATGGAACACACCTCTACAATGGGCAAGGATGCCCCCCTGAACGAAACCATCCGCAGGATGACGGAACTCTTGAGCCACCACGGATTCACTGTCCAGGAGAGCAGCTGGCTCAATCCCGTGCCCCATGTCTGGTCGGTTCACATCACCGATGGCGACTGTTCCCTGCTGACCACCAACGGCAAGGGCAACACCAGAGAAGCCGCCCTGGCAAGCGCCCTGGGAGAATTCTTCGAGCGACTGGCAACCAATTTCTTTTTTGCCGACTACTGGCTCGGGGTGGACCGGTGTGAAGCGGGCTTTATTCATTTTCCCCAAGAAAAGTGGTTTCCCCTGCCCCAGGAGCAGAATCCTTGGGCAAACCCTGCCGAATCCACGGCCGAAGGCCCTGCCCTCCACGACCTTTTCGGTGACAGCGGAGACAATCCAGAGCTGCTGGACGAATTTACCCGGGCCGTTTACAACCCCCATGGCGAGGTGACCCCGGGCATGCTCAAGGACCTCTTTTCCGGCAACAATGAAGGGGGCATCTGCGCCCTGCCCTTTACACGGGTCCACGACGGCAAGACGATTTTCTTTCCGGTCAATGTCCTGGACAACCTCTACACCAGCAACGGCATGGCTGCGGGCAACACCATGGACGAGGCAGTGGTCCAGGCCCTGTGCGAGATCATGGAACGGGGGGTAAAACACCGGATCATCGGCTGGGGCATCGCCCTTCCCGACATTCCAGATGCCATGGTGGACAAGGTTTTCGGGGTCAGACAGGGCATCGATGCCCTGGAACGACAGGGGATGAAACTCTTTGTCAAGGATGCCTCCCTGGGGGGAGTGTTTCCCGTGGTCAACGTCACCCTGGTCCACCAAAAGACAGGGGGCTGCTACGCGGCCTTTGGCGCCCACCCGGATATGGAGATCGCCCTGGTAAGAACCTTTGCCGAGCTGCTCCAGGGAAGAAGCCTTGACCAGCTTGACCGCTTTCCCCTGCCAAGTCTCGATCTTGAAACCACCGGGGACCCCCAGAACATCGAGGCCCACTTCATCGATTCCAGCGGCACCATCCCCTGGCAGATGCTGAAAGACCGTCCTGACCACCCCTTTGTCGACTGGGGAGTCAAGAAGGGCAACAGGGAGCTGAAATCCTCCCTGTTCTCCCTGCTTGACGGCCAGGGACACCAGGTTTACATTGCCGAGTACCGCCACCTCGGTATGGATGTCTGCCGCATCCTTGTACCGGGGTTTTCCGAGATTTACCCGGTGGAGGACCTCTGCTGGAACAACAGCAGCCAGGGGCTCTTTCTTCAAAATTCCCTGTTGTCTCTTGAGAAATTGACCCGCCAGCAGCTGCAAGCCCTTTCAGAGGAACTTGCCGGTGCAGAGCTCAGTGACCTTCAGCCCCTTGCCGGTCTGCTGGGCATTCCCATGGAAGAAGAATCCATCTGGCAGGAGCTCTACCTGCCCGAGATCAAGGCCCACCTTTTCCTTGCTCTCGGCAGCCGTGACGATGCCCGTTTTGAGATTGAAAACCTGCTCTTTTCAGGGTATCTTACCCCCTCCAGAACAAGACAATACCAGTGCCTGCTGGCCCTGATGACCATGGAGACAGGGGGCGTTGATGCCGACAGCTACAGCCGGGTTTTGACGGGCTGCTTTGGCGCCGGGGTTCTGGCCGACGCCGCAGAGATGCTGACCGGCAGAAAACGATTTTGCGGACTGGAGGCCATGGAAAAATTTCAAACGCTGCCCTCCCGCCGGGCCCTGGTCCGGGCCTACCGGAAAACCCAGACGGCCAAAAAGCAGGAACCCTGCCAGGAGTGGGGGCTTGAGTCATAATCTTTGCTCCCCTTTGCTGAGGATCGCAAATTCCAACAGTCAATCATCAAACCCCGGCCAAGGAAATTCAGGGTTTCAAACAGGTTTGGTCATTATTGTTTGTCGGTGAATATGCTTGCACTGCATTCTGCAAAATGGTATCGTATTCGACATAAATTTGTTTTTTGCGTTTTACCGGCGCCCGGGCGGTCAGGCCCGGTCAAAAATATCTCTTCAAAACAATGCAATTCATCCCCGGAGCTAAAGACTCCGGAGTTTTCTTGCCTAAAAATTATAAAAGAGAGGCCGTGACCTGCTAAAGCAGAACTCACATCCCAAACCTGAAGGATTGGGTTTCACGGCCTAAAGGCCATATTATGAAGGAACCGACTTCCAAGGTGTTTCTCCAGCAGGCAAGGGTTTTTAATTTCATCAAGACAGCCGCCCTTCTCTGTTTTTTTGCTGTCGTTTTGTACTCGTTGGTCGCTGTTGTCTATTCAACAAAGGTGATCTACAAGGTAAAATTCAACTATGCGGTTATTCTGGAGCAGTTCGGGGGAAACCGCAGGGCTGTTACAGAGGTAGGCTGGCATTTCCGGCTTCCGTTTTTTACGAAACTGGAAAAAGAGGTGCCCTTGATGAACCAGAACATGTACCTCGGGGGAAGTTCCACTCCCAAAAAAATCATTTCCCGGGAAAATGTCGCCCTGTGGACATCTGCCATGATGACCTTTAGAATCAAGGACCTTACCGTGTGGGGGATTGAAAATCTTGCCCCGCGGGATATCCTCCAGGGGGATTTTGACGGTGTTACAAAGGATATCCTCCAGGCCAGGGAGGTCAACAAGCTGATCAGCGAAAGGGAAAAGATAAAAGAGACGATTTTCCAGGCCCTCAAGAATCGCCCCATCAACGAAAACAGCCCCACCCTGGAGGGGAAATACGGCATTGAAGTGGTCAGTTTTGTTCTCAACGAAACCCGGTTTGGCGATAAACTGGTTGAGGCGACGGAAGAGAAAAAACGGCGTCAGCTTATTGCAGAGGCGGAGAACTACGCAGCAGACCAGGAGGCTGCCAGGATCAAAAAGATGTACAAGGCCTATCTCGATGGAATAAAAGGACTTCAGTCTGCCCTGGGAAGTGCGGAGAAGGAATCGGTGAATCCGGCTCTGCTCGAATTTCTCTCCCAGCAGAAATGGGCCACTGCCTATGAGAAAAGCAGTTCAGATCAGAAAACCTTTGTCCTCCACGGCTCCGGTGCCTCGCCAGGGCTGGCGCTTCCATTTCCAACAGACAAGGATAAGGAAAAGACCGGGGCCACGGAGGAAAAGCGGTAATTGGCAAGGTTGCCCATGGTGCTCATCGGCATAATCATTGGGAATGAGGGAAGAGATATGGCTGCGAGAACCACAAAAGAGAAAACCTTTATCACGCTTCCTGAGAAATCCATCAAAAAGATTGAAACACTTGTTGCGGGTTGGGGACATGACACCAAGACCTTTGTCCGGTCCCGCCTGAACCAGTACAAACCTCGTCACCCCTTTGTTCTGTTTATCAAAAAGGTCTTTTATTCCCTGTTGTTTATGAAAAAAAAGCAGACAATGAATGTGCTGAACAACCCCGAGATTCTGAGGAACTGGAAAAAAAGGTTTTTCTATTCCGGGGAGACAACTCCAGGTGCCTCGTGGAACCGTATCATTGAAAAAGAGCTGACAAGGGCCGAGTATCTCTACATGATTGCTGTCCTGAACAGGGAATTGACAGATCTCCACGTACCTGTGGAGCTGGAAAAGAGCTTTGATGCCATTTACAGGGCCTTTATCCGGAAAGAGCACATGGATAATACCGATGTGCCAAAGGCCCCCATTGTTCTGGTGGAGGGGAGCTCGGGCAGCGGCAAGAGCGCCACGGTGAGGGAGGCCCTGGAAAAGGTGGTGTTCCGAAACCAGGTTATCCCCACGGTTGACTGGAACAAGAAAAAAAGGACCATCCTTGCCAACCACAGTATCTTTACTCCCCTTGAAGCGGTTGACCCGGAATTTGCAATGAAAATTGCGAAAAAGCGAAAACAGGACTTTTACAACTGGCTTGCCCGAATCCCGGTCCTGCGGCTGATTTTCAAAAAACGGATCATCGACAATCTTACCTATTTTGAAGAACGGGGTCTTGTGGTGGACAGCTCCATCATCACCCCAAATGATTACCAGACCGCTCTGTCCGGCGAGCCGGGCAACTATTTCAAGAGAGCCATGGGCAACCCCAAAAAAACCTCCATTCGCCATATTGAAGAGGCCCATTCGGCCTTTGGCAAGTCCGATGACAGCTTCAGTGCAGGCGCTGAAAAACAGCACAGAACCCTCATCGACACGGCCAACATCTTGCTGGACGAGGTGATCGAGGGCCGGCGGGACTGTTTTGTCATCGCCACAAGTGACCAGGCCCACCGGTTTGATTCTGCCATTTACCGGCGGTTCGTGGAAAAGGGGTGCATCATTGACATCTCCCGGTACTGGATGAATGCGGAAAATTTGAAAAAAATCATTTACCTGGAGATCAAGCAGCACCAGATTCCCACAAAATACCGCCATAATTCCAGGGCCCTGGACCGGGCCGCCGGAAAGATTTACGCGGTGTTCAAAGAGCGAAGCCTCAAGATCAGCCCGGCCTATGTGAGGAAACTGATCGAATCCATCATCAATATCAAGGGCGATTTTCTCCTGGAGTTCCTGGACAACGCCTTTCTGGTCCGGAACGCCTTTCAGCTGGTGGCGAAAAATGTCTACGGTGAATTGTACAACAATGTGGTGGACCGCATGGAGCGAAATGTGGCCTGGGAGGCCTATGTGGGGGATGTCAAGGACAAGTTCTCTGAAATGGCCAACAACTGCTTCAGCTACGGCATCAGTGAGGACAAGGGAGTGGTGCTCACCGGTCCCCCGGGATCCGGGAAAACGTTTCTGGTGAGAACCTGGCTGGCATCCAATGCCGGGGTCCACGATATCGCCACAAGCCCCTCTACCCTTCAGGAACCTTCCAATCCAGTCCACGGCGCCATTTCCAATCTTGAAAAGGTCTACGATATCGCCAAAATGGTGGCACCGACCATCGTTTTCATCGATGAGGGGGATGCCCTGGCCCCGCGGCGGAGCCCCACCGGCGGCCACCCCGCTGATGCGTTGACCAACAAATTTTTAAATATCATTGACGGTGAGATTCCCCTGAACAAGGTGTTCACCGTGTTGACCACCAACCGCCTGGATATCCTCGATCCTGCCCTGATCCGTTCCAAGCGCCTGAAAACCCTGGAGGTCTCCGGCCATATGCGGCAGAAGGACATCTTTGACATCATTAAAAAGGAGTTCAGCAGCGTTGAGCATCCCATCGCGTTCCATATTGAAAAAATCATTGAAACCGCCCAGGGCATCTGCCACACCCCGGCGGACTACACCTCGTTCACCCAGAAAGCCCTGGCCCTCTGCAGCACCGAATACAAGGTGGTTGAAAAACTCCGCCAGCTGAAGCAGTCGTCCCACCAGGAAAAATCAGATTTTATCAAGCTCAATTTTAAAACCATCCTGGGCATTCTCGATGCCGTCAAAACCCCGCCGCTGATCAAGGCAAACATCCAGAACAACCCTGACAGGTTTGCCGATCACTACCACCGGATTCTGGAAAGTGTCGCCCATATCCTCTCGAGAAAAGACTATCCTCTGGTGGCAAGCCACCTTGAATCGGCGCGGCGGGAAATATCCCAGAGCCCTGCGGTGAAGGGGTCTGCCCAGCTCAACGAGTTTCTGGAAACCGAACTTAGCCAGGAGCCCCAGGTGGGTTTTATCATCGGGGTGGGGGCCAATGATGTTACCGGCATGCTGCTGCCCATTGCCACCAGCCTCACCGGGCGGGTGGAAAATGCTCCGATCATCGTTACCGGGGCTGTCTCGTCGTCGGCATCAAACACGGCTCAGCTGGACATGGCCGTGCAGATGACCAGGCAGTCCGCCCAGGAGGCCTTGACCATGGTGAAAAACTACATCCAGGAACTGACACCGGATTTCAGTATTCCATGGCTGTTTGGTGATTTTCTGAAAAACTACTCCCTCCACCACCAGCTGCTCTCTGCATCGTACAATGTGGGAGGCCCTTCAGCAGGGTATGCCCTTGCGTTGAACACCCTGTCTGCGCTGCTGAGGATGCCCCTGTGCAATGATTTCGGCATCACCGGGGCGCCGTGGACCAAGGGGGTGAAAAAAGACCAGGTGGGGGGATCGGTGATCATCGGGGGACACAGGAAAAAAACGGAAAAGGTGCTCCTCTACCTGGAGAGGATGTACATGCCCCTGCAGAATTACAAGGACCTGGAGCCTGATCTGCTCATGGGATACTGGCAGCGGAACAAGGACGTCATTGCCGTAACCCATTTTGCCGATCTGATGCCGGAGGTCTTTTTCCTGGACAGTGGTTACAACCAACGGCGGGAGGAACTCATCGCCATGCGCATCAAACTCAAAATGGAAAAGTACTGTGACGGCGGAAAAACACCGCTGCTCAAAGAGAAGATCATCGCGTCCAAAAAAGAGATGCAAAAACAGGCCGAGACGGAAATATTGAAACGGGTCAACGCCATCCGGGTCTATCTGACCGATCCGGCCAGGGAGAAATACATCTCCCACGGGAAGATATTCCACCTGTACATGGGGAGGGAGTGATAATACTCATTGTCCATCGGGGTCAGGCCTGTTTTCCGGATGCAAGAACAGGTCAAACCCAAAAAGCCGTGCAAGAAAAAAAGGTTGACAGGCAAAGAACAATTTTGGTTTGATGACACTCTTTTGTATGAAATCAAGCCTGAATAAGGCCTGCATGAAACCAGACCCGGTCGTTTGAACACGGCTGCGCCACAAGTCAACATCCCCTCGGCTAAAGACCGAGGGGTTTTCTTGCCTAAGGATTATAAAAAGGAAAAAAATGAACCCAGTTGCCGGAAAAACCAGACAGTGGATAGACGAAGGACGAGACCCGCGAAGCGCCCATTGGCAGGCTGGTCTTGAAACAATGATGAACCGGTTTTCCGGGCTCCTTGAGCCGGGATGCCTGGTGCCGGTTCACCCCCTGGAAGAAGAAGACCTGCCGATCTTCAACGAGGCCATGGAGAGAATCGATCTGAGCCCTGACCTCCTGGCAGCCTTTCTGCCCCCTGGTGTTGCCAACACCATTGTACCGCCGGATGCAGCGGAAGAACTTGTGCGCATTGACCCGGCAAAGCCCTCGTACAAGCTCCTGATTCTCCGACCGGGCGAACAGGAACGTATCCTCTCCGGCGAATTCTCTCCGGATGCAGACAGACCGGGGCTGGACATCTTTCAGTCCGGTGCCCTGCTTGGAAATTTTGACTATGAAAGCCGGGAAATCTTTCTTTCGGAAGTATCAAAAACCGTCCACACCCACCTCTGGACCCGGGAGAACTGGCAGGAAAAAGAGCGCATGGCCTATACCATAAACTGGTTCCAACGGTGCCTTCTCCTGGGCAGACAGGCCGTGATCATGGACCGGGACAACTCGTTTTTCCACAGCCCCACGGTGATCAAGAGCAACAGAATTGATGCCCTGTTTCTTTTGATATACAAGACAGTGACCAACCGGCTTCAAGGAAGGGAAACGCCCCAGAACACAGCAGCAGCAAACAGCCCGGAAAAAGCAGACAACGCCAAAGAGTCGTTAACAGCCCTTGTCGAAGACCAGATGCTCGATTTGCTCCACCGTGTCAAAGCGCTGGAGATAATCGATTTTACCACCTTTACCAACAGGGAAAACCAGGCCTTCAAGGATGAATTTGCCAGAACCCTTGCCAGGCTGACCTCAGACCTTGAAAAAAAACCTGTCGCCTGATCACAACTACGGCCTGATCCGCTGCCTCACAGGTCGTAGATACTTTTCTTCCCGTTCTCCCATAAAAAAATTGACCTCTCATAATTTCCATGATACGTGTTCTCTAAAGCATACGTATCATGGCCGAAAAAGTGTTCAATGGCCACTGATTATTGTCGTGATTTGTTGTGGCTGGTGCGATAACCATAGACCGGTCATGGCGGTGATGGAAAAGCAACAGAACTGGGGGAATCCCTATGTCCACCGTTGAATCCTTTCTGAAAAAACTGAACCTGGATCACCGCCATAACGGCAAAGACAGGACAATGGACCAAAAGATACGTGCCAGGAGAGCTGCCCGTCTAAGGCAGATCGCCTGTTTTCTCTACCTCCCCTATAAATGGCTGGTACTGGTTCCTGTCTTTATCCTGGCCACAACGATTTTGAGCATTGTCTGTGTAGTGCTTTCCATCCTGGTAAGTCCCAAAACGGGCAGTACATACACGGGCCCCCTGTGGGGAAAGCTGATCTGTTATCTGACCCCTGTTTTTCTCCGGGTAAGGGGAAAGGAAAACATCGATCAGGACAGGTCCTATGTGATAGTGTCCAACCACCAGAGCCATTTTGACATCTTCATTGTCTATGGCTGGCTTGGAATCGATTTCAAATGGGTAATGAAGCAGTCCATTCGCAACATGCCGGGCATCGGCGTTGCCTGTGAAAAGATGGAGCATATTTTCATTGACAGAACCAATGGAAAAAAGGCCGTTGAATCCATCAACCGGGCAGGAAAAAGCATCCGCAACGGCACGTCAATCTTTTTCTTCCCCGAAGGAACAAGAAGCGAAACCGGCGACATCGCCCCGTTTAAAAAAGGGGCATTTAAACTGGCTTTTGCACTGAATCTTCCCATTCTGCCGGTGACCATCAACGGCACCAACAGAATCCTTCCCAAAAACGGGTTCAGCGTTTTACCGGGAAAGGCGGAGCTGATCATCCACCAGCCCATCGATACGGCCGGTTATAAGAGCGAAAAAATGCCGGACCTGATCCAGGCGGTCCGATCTGTCATCACCTCTGCCCATGCCCCATAGCCTGAACGGCAAGCAGGAAAGATCAACGGAATCCGGCCCTGAAACCCGGCATGCACGTCCTGGAAGTAATTTAACTTGATTTCAACGCCTTTCTCCTGTATTAAGCTCTCCCATGAAAACAGACAGCAAGCTCAACTCAAAAAT
>DATFJZ010000290.1:0-2733 GCA_035268945.1 Desulfobacteraceae bacterium
CACGGTGGTGACGTTTTTTGACACGTCACTGGATGAACCGGCAATGGCTTTGATCTGGGCATTGATCTCCTCAGACGACGACGCGATGTTCCTGATACTTTCAGATGTGCTGCCCGTCTCCCGTGTGGTGTTGTCAGAAAGCGCTTCCATACTGGACGATGAGGTTGAAAGACCGTTGGAAATCTCTGTCAAATTGGCCGAGGAATCCGATATGGTGCGTGAGGTTTCTCCGAGCTTCTCCATGAGCTGGCGAAGCTTTTCAGCCATCTTGCCCATGGCCCCGGCTGTGACACCGATCTCGTCGGAGGAGGTGTAGGGTATGGCAGCGTTGAGGTTTCCCGAACCAACCTCTTCGGCAAAAGCAGCACACAGGGTAAGGGGTTTCAGCATTTTCCCCATGAACAGCCACAGGATAAAAACGGAAATCACCAGGGCCGCTGTTGAAAAAACACCTGTTTGAACGAGAATTCTTTCTTTCTGGGAATCAACGTAACCGGCAATGATCCCGGCTGTCTCTGCCACACCCCTGGAATTCTCCCGGGCCACCGAGGCAATATCCGTTTTGATCTGATCGGTAACCGCCGAGGACTGGGCTGCGAGCACTCCCCTTATCTGCTTTTTGGCCCTTTTGATCTGGGTTTGAAACGCCCCGGACAGAAGGTCCAGCTCTTTTCTTATCTCGTCTCTGCTGATGCAGAGGATGATGGAACCGAGGTTCTTGCCGTAGAATTCGATGGGCTCCTTTTTTATCAAAACGTCCCCGGCTTTGCCAGAAGCGTCAAGCAGTCGTTCAATCCCAGTTTCCCCCTTCCCCCTGTTTAAAAATTCCCTGACTTTCGGATCTGAAGGGTTGACATACCCTGGATAGGGCTCGCCATCCGGATCGACAAACAGGGTAAACAGAATGGATTCTGTCTTGCTTGCGGCCTTGCTGTATGTCACCAGATCATTGAAATTTTCATCGACAATAATGGCCGGGGCAACGCTTTTCAGCAGGTCGATGATGGCCTTTGCCTCGGACTCCAGCAGGTGCTCCATCCCTCGCTTTACATGGTTTTCCATCCGTACAAGATCGCTTCTGGAAAGCTGCAGCAGCTTTTCCACGGCCTGGTTCTCCATCTCGGCAAGCTGATCGTTGACGGAGTCTTGCATGCTGTTCAAAAAGCCATGGGAGGTGTCACCGGTTTTTTCCAGGGTCGAGGCGATTTCCTCTTCCATGGCTGCCGAAACCTTCTGCTGAATGGTAATCACCGAAAAGAGTATCCCTGAAAAGGACAAGAAAAATACCACCAAAACAACCATTAACAATTTAAATTTAATACTGCCGCCAATCCTTGCAAGCATGTTTTTCCTCCTGGTTTTCCTTAGGCCTTTTTACATACAATCTTAAATTCTTATGAACAACCATCTCAAATTTATCAGAATATCCGCTTACAGTCTCACCAGATCCAAGGACAAGGATTCCACCCGGTGCCAGCCGCTGGAAAATTTTCTCAACAACAGCCCTTTTAAAGTCATCGGAAAAATAGATCATCACATTTCTCAGCATGACAAGGTCGAACCCCTTCCATTCGCCGGGCAGGGGGTCCTGGAGATTAAAAACGGCAAAATCGGTCATGTATTTCACCGTTTCCCTCACCATCCAGCCCCTGTTTTGCCGGATGAAATACCTGGAGAGATGCTCTTCCGGCAGCCCCCGTTTTATCTCGTTTTCACTGTAAACACCGGTTTTTGCCCTGTCGATTGCCCTTGGCGAAATATCCGTTGCCAGAATGGAGAGGCAGTTTTCAATCTTCTTTTCCCACCGTTTCCGCCTCTGGTATTCCAGGGCAGCCATGGCGATGGAACAGGCCTCCTGCCCGGTGGAAGAGGCGGCAGACCACACCTTTATTTTCCGTCGTTTCCCTGACTTCAACTCGTCAACCATCAGGGGGAAAAAGACATCCTCAAGGTATTCAAAGGGAGAAAAATCCCTGAACCAGTATGTCTCCTGGGTGGTCATGGCTTCCACAACCTGTTCGCCAAGGATTTTTGCCCCGGGTCCGTTGAGCAGTCTTCTGGCCAGTTGGCCAAAGGTTGTGCACCCGGTCCTTGCCGCTGTCAAAGAGAGCCTGTTCTCGATCAGGTATTTTTTATTGTCGCCCAGGCAGATACCGCTCTTGTCCCTGATGATCTTTCTTAAAAGATTGAACTCATCGTCTGAAACCTTCATCGTCAATGCAGCTCCCCTTTTTTAACGGCTGATACGATTCTCAAGGCAAGGCGATCAAGGGGCAGGCTCTCATCGGAAAGCCCGGCTCTCTCCACGGCCCTTGGCATACCATAAATGACACAGGTCTCAGCACTCTGTGAAAAACAGAGGCACCCTTTCGCCTTCATCGCCTGTACCCCTTTTCTGCCATCATCCCCCATTCCCGTCAGCACCACAGCCAGAATACCGCCATTATAGGACCCGGCAACAGACCTGAAGAGAAAATCCGCAGCAGGCCGTACACTGTTTTCAGGGGGGGCATCGGAAAGGGTGATACACCTTATTTTATCACCGTCTTCAGCTGTGACCCCCATATGCCTTCCCCCCGGGGCAATGTACACCCGTGAAGCGAGGATCTTTTCTCCCTCCTCTGCCTCACAGACGGTTATGGCTGATCTGGCATCAAGGCTCCGTGCAAAGGAACCGGTCATGTGGGAGGGCATATGCTGGACAACGAGGACGGGCACACCGAGATCCGACGG
>DATFJZ010000291.1:0-7298 GCA_035268945.1 Desulfobacteraceae bacterium
AATATACAGCCTTTGTCCCGCATCGAGGGTCACGCCAGCATCGAGATCAAGCTGGATGACACGGGCAATGTGGACAAGGCCATCACCCACTTTAACTCGTTAAGGGGGTTTGAAAAATACGTTGAGGGCAAGCCGGCGGAAGAGGTGACCCGCATCGTCACCCGGATCTGCGGGATCTGCCCCTGGCACCACCACATGGCATCGGTCAAGGCCGTTGACGGCTGCTTCGACGCCGAGGTGGCCCCGGCAGGGAACATGCTCCGGGAATGCATGCAGAACATGGCCCACATCAACGACAAGATTCTTCACTTCTACTTTCTTGCCGCCCCGGACTTTGTCATGGGGCCCGATGCGGACTATTCGGTGAGAAACGTCATCGGCATTGCCGGCGCGGCTCCTGATCTGGCCCGTCAGGTGATCAAGATGCGCCAGAAGGGGCAGATGATGATGGAAAAGTTCGCCGGCAAGGTGATCCACCCCATCGCAGGGGTCCCCGGTGGTTTCTCCAAGCCCATGAACGAAAGCCAGCGCCAGGAGCTGTTGAAGGACACCGAAGAGCTCCTCGAGTTTGCCAAATTCTCCATGAAGCATGCCAAGGAGGAGATCTTCCCCAAATACCTTGATTCGGTCAAGACCCTCGGGGTGATCAACACCGGCTTCATCGGCACCGTTGCCGATGACGGGGCGTTGAACTTCTACGACGGCAAGCTGCGGCTGATGAAGAGCGACGGCACCTTCGAGGATTTTGACGACAGCGACTACCTGGACCACATTGCCGAGTATCCCATGGATGTCTCCTACGGCAAATACCCCTACGCAAAGTCCTGGAACGAGGGGTTTTCCATGGATCTTGATGCCCCAAAGGGCGTTTACCGCTCCAACTGCCTTGCAAGGCTCAATGTGTGCGACCACATCTCAACCCCTCTGGCCCAGGCCGAGCTTGAGGAGTTCCGATCAAGCTTTGGCAGGCCGGCCCAGCTGACCCTGCTCTACCACTGGGCACGGCTCATCGAGCTTGTTTATTCCTGTGAGAAAACCAAGCAGCTGCTGGAGGACAGGGCCATTACCGATCCCACCACGAGAAACAGCGTAACGCCGAAGGCGGGACGGGGCGTGGGCCATGTGGAGGCCCCCCGGGGGACCCTGATCCACGACTACACAACAGACGACAACGGCTGTATTACCTCGGCCAACATGATCGTTGGCACCACCCACAATCTGGCCCCCATCAGCATGAGCGTGGAGCAGTCGGCACGGATGCTGATCAAGGACGGCCATGTGGACGAGACCATTCTCAACCAGGTGGAGATGTCGGTGCGGGCCTACGACCCCTGAGTCTCCTGCGCTACTCACCGCCTGGACGGCGGTCCCGTAATCGGACTCAATGTTGTTGATGCCAAAGGAAAGACCATGTTCACCAATATGTGATCTTTTCTCTCTGTTGCCCAAAAAGCCCCATATCTGCATGACCGTGCAGACATGGGGCTTTTTTTTGTTTTTGCAATTGAATTGTAACGATGATCCGCTAAACCTTTTTGGGGCCTGAGCATAACTTCAGCCAAATCAGCTGGCGGGTCAGCCTCACTCCGATTACATGTTATGGCACCCGCTGCAGAGGACGGGGCCGTAGGGGGGAAGGTCGGCCTTTTCTGTTCCTGCTGTTTCTGTCATGGTTTCGGCCTTTTCCTGGAGATCTCTGTGGCACTCGATACAGGCCTTGTGGTAGGCGGCAAGAAAGTAGTCGTTGTTTTTGGGGTCGTTGATGTCCCTTGTGTCCGGGTGAGGCTCTGTCTGATCGTGGCACTGGGATGTTGTGCAGTTCTGTATCTCACTTGTGCCATCCCATGCGTGGTGGCAGCTTTTGCACGAATAATTGAAATGGTCGTCATGGGGGAATGAGACCGATGCCCTCTTTTGCCACACATCTTCAGGTGCGTGGATGGTCATGGCACCAAGGGGGATGTCGATGGAGCCAGGGGAGCTCTGACCTTCCGGGCTGTTTGCCGGGTGGCATCCTTGGCAGTCAACGGGGCCTGTGGCCAATGGCATGGTTTCACCACTGGTCCCGCCTTCTTCAATGGCCTGTGACTGTTCGTAGTGGCATCCCCGGCATGCCTTGTGGTAGGCGCCTGTCATGGACATCGTTCTTTCCCGGTTCACGTCGTCTTCGCCTGGAGGCGCCGGCCAGAATTGATCATGGCAGCCGGAGGTGTCGCATCCTTTAACCTGGGAAAGGCCCTCCCATTCATGGTGGCAGGCGTTGCAGGGCTGGCTGAAATGGAGGGAATGGGAGAAAGCAACAGGCGTTCTCTTTGCCTGATGGGTGGATGGGGCGGTGAGTAACATGGTTCCCGTGGGCAGGTTGATCGTGTCAGGGGTTTCGGTTTCAGACGTAAAGGCATTTCCCGAGATAAAAATAACTGCAAAACAAAACGCGAAAATAACTGATCGTTGCATTGTCTTTCTCCAATTTGGTTTTAACACTGTTCTCTATTGATATTACACCCTCTCCTGATTCTGTTTTCGTTTATCGTACACATTAATATTTAAGACCGGCCTGTTTTGTCAAGATAAAATATTGAAAACGCCATATTTGCCTTTGAAAAAGAGATCGGTCCGGCAGGGCTAAACAGCAATGTTGTAGAGCTGGCAGGTGTTTTGCCAGATCTGTTCTGCAAGGAGGTCAACGTCCTCTGCCCTGGTTTCGGCCAGCGTGGTCATGACGGATTTGACAAAGGCAGGTTCGTTTCGCCTGGTTTTGTTTTTCTGGGGAGCCGGGGTGAGATAGGGCGCATCGGTTTCAATAACAATGCGGTCCATGGGGATCATGGCCGCCAGTTCCCGCAACATGGCCCCCCTCTGTTTGATGGTGAGAATCCCGGTGATGCCGATGTAATAGCCAAGGTCAAGGTAGGTGAACATCTCTTCTTTTGATCCGCTGAAACAGTGGACAACCCCCTGTCGGTTTTTGAACCTGAAATCCCGGACCATTTCGAGGAACCGCCCATTGGAATCGCGTTCATGGAAAATGATGGGCAGTCCCAGGTCGTCGGCGGCAGCCATCTGTTCGTCGAGCCATTGTTCCTGGATCGGGGCAGGGGAGAACATCCGGTTGAAATCAAGACCGATTTCCCCCCAGGCCTTGACACAAGAAGATGCGGCAAGCTGCTTGACCTCCTGGAGCATCTCCCCGGAACACTGTTTTACGTCATGGGGATGGATGCCCACGGCAGCAAAGACATTGGGGTATTTTTCCGCCATGCCCACGGCTTTTTTATTGGTTTCCATGGTGACCCCGGCAATCATCATGGCATCCACACCGGCGTTCTGCGCCCTGGCAAGGACGTCATCAAAATCTTCATCAAAACAGGGATCATCAATGTGGCAGTGGCTGTCAAACAACTTCATAAAATCGATTCCTTTTGTATCATTTCCAGAGCGTGGTCCCACCATGGACCCGCCGGATTTTCGATGTGGCTGAAAGCGGCAATAGTACATGGATTTGGTGTGGAAATCAAGTCAATATCCCCATGGCCAGGTATTTCAATTTCTGTTTTTTCATAAAATTTCTTTGATTTTTTCCTTTTCGTTGTTATGGTTAGAATCGCATTCTAACGGCTTCCGGGCCTGATTTGAACATAGGCTCGGCGGATTTAAAAAAGTAAAAGATCAGTTAAAGGATAAAGTGTGAAAGAATTAAAAGGGTCACAGAGAAAGTATTTAAGGGGACTTGCCCATAACCTTAAACCCTCGGCTTTTGTGGGGCAGAAGGGGCTGACCGATGCCCTGGTCAATGAAGTTAACATCGGGCTTGATGCCAGTGAACTGATCAAGGTGAAATTTGTCGATTACAAGGAAAAGAGTGTAAAGAACGCCCTTGCCCTGGAGATAGCCGAAGCCAGCAAATCACACCTGGCAGGCCTCATCGGCCACATTGCCATCTATTATCGTGAGCATGAAGATCCTGAAAAAAGGGAGATAACCATTCCCTGATACCTCCCTTTCCCCTGGACCAGGCCTTTTCCCGGGGGAGCCGACGGCTCGCCGTCT
The DNA here is from genome assembly GCA_035268945.1 of Desulfobacteraceae bacterium. Classification (GTDB taxonomy): domain Bacteria; phylum Desulfobacterota; class Desulfobacteria; order Desulfobacterales; family Desulfobacteraceae; genus DATFJZ01. The sequence continues at coordinate 4,051 of DATFJZ010000291.1, forward strand.
TCCGGTTATCCGGGGGCTGGCAGCCGGCGGCCTGGGGCAGGTGATCAGCCAAGGTCCTTTTTTCTTATGTCGGCCCGTTTTATCTTTCCGGAAATGGTTTTGGGCAGCTCTTCGACATATTCGATGATTCTCGGGTATTTGTAAGGCGCAGTGATCTTCTTCACATGGTTTTGAAGTTCCTTTGTCAGCTCTTCACCGGGGGAGAAGGGGGAATTGAGGACCACGGTGGCCTTTACCGCCTGCCCCCTTACCTCGTCGGGCACCCCTGTGACGGCGGCTTCAAGGACGGCGTCATGGGCCACAAGAGCGCTTTCAACTTCAAAGGGACCGATGCGGTAGCCCGAGCTTTTGATGAGATCGTCCACACGGCCCAGAAACCAGAGGTACCCGTCTTCATCCATCCAGGCCTTGTCTCCGGTGTGGTAGTAGTTGCCCTGGAACGCCTTTGCCGTTTTCAACGGCTCGGACAGATACCCGGTAAACAGTCCCAGGGGCTTTGAATGGTTCAGGTCGATGCAGATCTCGCCTTCTGCTCCGGGAGGGCAGGGCTGGTTCTCCCTGTCAAGGAGTTTCAGGTTCAGTCCGGGAACCGGTTTGCCGATGGAGCCTGGTTTGGGCGCCATAAAGGAAAAGGTGGCCACCTGGAGGGTGGTTTCCGTCTGCCCATACCCCTCATAGATGGGAAGGCCGGTCTTTTTCTTCCATACATTGTAGACACTTTCGTTCAACAGCTCACCGGCAGTTGTGCAGTGTTTAAGGCTTGAAAGGTCGTACTGGGAGAGGTCTTCCTGGATGAGAAACCGGTACACCGTGGGAGGCGCACAAAAGGTTGTGATCCGGTGTTTTGACATGATTTCCAGGAGTTTGGCCGGGGTGAACTTTCCCCTGAAATCATAGACAAAAATAGCTGCTCCGGCCATGAGCTGGCCGTAAAACTTGCCCCACAGAGCCTTTCCCCAGCCGGTGTCCGCCAGGGTGAGCTGGATGTCTCCGGGTTCGAGGTTGTGCCAGTAGATCCCCGTGATCATGTGGCCAAGGGGGTATTCATGGGTATGCTCCACCATTTTGGGAGCCCCGGTGGTTCCCGACGAAAAAAAGATCAGAAGGGGGTCGCTGCCGCATGCGGTTTCCCTGGTTCTGGGAAAACTGCTGGAAAAATCATTTAACAGAGTTGCGTAGTGGCCCCACCCCTTTGAGGCTTTTTCAGCGCCCACCTCGATGAAGAGGGAAAGACCGGTGCATTTTTCCCTGATGGTGTCGATGTTGGCCGTCAGGGTATGTTCGGCGATGATCCCCTTTACATCGGCGAAGTTGACCCGGTATTCGATGTCCTTGGCCGTGAGAAGAAACGGAGAGGGGATGGCAACGGCTCCGATTTTCTGCAGGGCAAGCATGGAAACCCAGAATTCAACCCGCCGGAACAGCAGCACCATGACCCTGTCCCCCTTTTCGATGCCCTGTGATGCCAGTGCATTGGCAAGGCGGGAGGATTCCCGGGAGAAAAAATTCAAATCGTACCTTACCGCCGTGTCATTGTCGTCCACATGGATCATGGCCAGGGTGTCAGGGGCCTCCTCGGCCTTTGCATCGAGAAAATCAAAGGCAAAATTGTAGTTTTCCGGCTTGTCAGCAGTAAAACCGCTGACAAAATCGTCATAGGTGTTAAAGTTTTGTTTTTCCATAAAAAAAGCGTTCCTCATGAGTTGAAAGGAGATAACAATCATAAATTTTTATTTTCCGCCTCCCAGTCGTTCTGGCAGGTTCCGCAGCAGGCCGGCCAGCGCCCCACCATTTGATGCCATTGGTGAACAACGGCATCAATATCGGCAGGGACCCGTTTGTCCTGGAGGTGGCAGTGGGCATCGAAAAAATTCCATGGCAGGGCTATTCCAGTTCACTGATCTCGTTGCCAAGGGGCCTTGTCATCAGCATTTTGATGCTGTCTGCCGGTTTTTTGCCTTCGTACAGGGCCATGTACACCTCATTGATGATGGGCAGTTCAATGCCCAGCTTTTTACCGAGGTTGTACACTGACTTCGTGTTTTTCACCCCTTCTGCCACGCTTCGCCTGTTTCCCTGTATCTCTTTTAAGGTCATGCCCTGGCCCAGCTGTTTTCCCACGGTATAGTTGCGGCTTAAATCCCCGGTGCAGGTGAGAATCAGATCCCCCACCCCGGAAAGTCCTGAAAAGGTGTGGGGGTTGGCGTTGAGCTGCATGCCGATGCGCCGTATCTCGGCAAGTCCCCTGGTGATCACCGCGGCCCGGGTGTTGAGCCCCAGTCCCATGCCGTCGACAAACCCTGCGGCAATGGCAATGACGTTCTTCACCGCCCCGCCAAGTTCCAGGCCGATGGGATCGGTGTTCACGTAAACCCGGAAGTAGTCCGTTGCAAAGAGATGCTGCATGGAGGTGGCCGTTTCAATGTTTTTCGAGGCAATGGTGATGGCAGTGGGGATCCTTGCCGCCACCTCCTTTGCAAAGCTCGGCCCTGACAGCACAACAAGGTTGTCTTCGCTGAGCCGGGGGATCGCCTCTTTGATCACACCGAACATGGTCAGGTGGGTCTTCTCCTCAATCCCCTTGGATGCGGTGATGACGATGGCGTCTTCGGGGATGTGCCGGGCCATTCGGGTGCAGACGGCCCGCATGATATGGGAAGGGACGACAATCAGGAAAACCGTGTTGTTCTCGACAACGGTTGTCAGATCGTTGAACGGGGTGATGTTGTCTGACAGCTTGATGTCCGGCAGAAAAAGGGAGTTTTCCCGTTTCTCGAGGATCTCCTGTCTGACCTCTGTTTCATAGGCCCAGAGATCCACACCATAGCCCTTGTTTGCCAGAAGATCCGCCAGGGCGGTGCCCCAGCTTCCAGCTCCGATCACTGCAATGTTTTTCAGTGCCTCTGATTTTATATCCATGGTCTCATCCTTATTCAATGGTCTTGTTTTGGTTATCACTCGATGATCCAGTTTTTAGAATAGCCCCGCCCCCAACGGTTGGTCGGTCAGGAACAAGAACGTTACGAGGACTTTTTGCCCTGCCATGCTAAAAATCAGCGACCTGCGGCCACTGGTCCTCAAACAGCTTGATTGGTTTCACGGCAACAATGGAAACACTATCGTGTTTCTGCCCTTCCAGCTCCGGCTGGAAGGGCAAGCCACCCGCTTTGCGGGTGGCCGTTGGCTTCTTAACGCCTGGCAGGGCAAAAAGCCTTATCTCCTTTGGTTCTCAATGTTCCTGACCGACC
>DATFJZ010000292.1:0-2249 GCA_035268945.1 Desulfobacteraceae bacterium
GCTTCTAAAAACTGGAAAGTGTCGCGGATGCCTGTTGTGGACAGAAATATTCTACGCATGGCCGTTTACGAGCTCTTGTACTGCCCGGATATTCCGGCATCTGTTTCAATTAACGAGGCCGTGGAAATGGGGAAACGGTTCGGTTCGCGAAACACAGGGCCGTTTGTCAACGGCGTGCTTGACCGCATCCGAATTTCAGAGAACATTTTGTTATGATTTTAATAGAGGGACACGATACGTATTTTTGGAATACAGAGAAATACCTGTAATTTGTAATTTGTCACCAAAGGGAGGTCGTTTTGATTATAGAGAGTCTTGAAGTTGGTCCGATTATGGCAAACTGCTATATTTTGGGATGTGAAAAGACAAAAGAGGCCGTGGTTATCGATCCCGGCGGAGATCCGGACAAGATCCTTGTAACGCTTTCCCAATCCGGTTTGAAGGTGACGGCCATCATCAACACCCATGGTCACTTTGACCATGTCGGGGCCAACAAACGGATGAAAGAGGTGACAAAGGCCGACCTGATGATCCACCCCGATGACGAGCCCATGCTGGCAGAACTCAGCACGGCTGCTGCAGGATTTGGCCTTACAGCGGAAAATTCACCCAGGGCGGACAAATACCTGGAAGAGGGCGCCACCATCTCCTTTGGCACCATCCAGTTAAAGGTGATCCACACTCCGGGCCACTCCAGGGGCGGGGTCTGCCTTTCCACCCCGGGCCATCTGTTTGTGGGAGACACCCTCTTTGCCGGCTCCATCGGAAGAACTGACCTGCCCGGTGGAAGCTTTGACACCCTGATTGCCAGTATCAAAGAGAAGCTTCTCGTTTTTGATGACAGCACCACTGTTCATCCGGGTCACGGTCCTGAAAGCTCCATAGGCCGGGAAAAACAGATGAATCCTTTTCTCAGGTAGAAGAGGGAGTCCTGTCTTTTGGGCGATTTTTTCGGTACCCTTCCCCGTATCCAGGGGGTTCACACCTGCAGGGTTGACACCTCCCATTCCTTTGAGGCCATTGCCGGGCTGTTTGCAGAGGAGATGGGGACCGTCGTGCTGTTGAGCGGAACCGATCTCGATTCTGCCAGGTACCACATCCTTGCCGCCAGACCCTGGTTCACCATGACGGGCAAGGGAGACAACCTGGCCGTTGACTGCCTCGGGGATTCCACCTCTTTCCGGTGGGATCCCATCGATGCCGTTGGCCGGGTGACCGATCGGTTCGCCCTCCAGGAGCGGGATCCCGGCCTGCCGGTGGCCGCCGGCCTGTTCGGCTATTTCTCCTATGATCTGAAAAACCGCATTGAAACCCTTCCAAGAACCTGCGTGGACCGGGGGCTTCCCGATCTTCTCCTCTTTGCCCCCTCCCTGGTTCTCACCCTGGACAAACGCCGGGGCCGGCTCTCCCTGTCCATACCGGTGGTGGCTGACGGTGATGACGGCGAGGAAAGCGTGCACCGGGCCCACCGGATGAAAAACGCTTTTTTCGAGAAGTTGTCCGAGTTGGACAGGGCGGAGCCGCCGCTGCAGGGTGAGCAGGAAAGCCCCCGGCAGTCAAAACCCCGTCGCGAGGACAGTTACGGGCATGTCGGGGGAGGAGCGGCGGGTGACAACGAAGGGTTGATCGGAAAAGCAGGTCTGAGGTCCAATTTCTCGAGATCCGAGTACCTGGAGGCCGTCGAGAAGATCATCGCTTACATCAAAGCCGGTGACATCTACCAGGTGAACCTCTCCCAGCAGTTCACCGCCCCGTTTTCCCAGGATCCCTTTGCCCTCTTCCTGGACTGTTTCGAGAAAAATCCCGCCCCGTTTTTTGCCTTTGTCAATGCCGGAAACCACCAGGTGATCTCCACCTCCCCCGAGCGGTTCATCAAACGAGAGAAGGAGAGGATCGAGACAAGGCCCATCAAGGGGACCATCTCCCGGGGAAGGACTCCCGGGGAGGATCAGCAGAACCGGGAGACGCTGTTAAACAGTTTCAAGGATGATGCCGAGCTTTCCATGATCGTGGATCTCATGCGCAACGATTTCGGCCGGGTGGCAAGGCACGGTACCGTTGAGGTGAAAGCCCACAAAATGCTTGAACCCTACGACAATGTGTTTCATCTGGTTTCCCTTGTCACCGCGGATCTGGAACCGACCACCACGGTTTCCGATCTGATCCGGGCGGTTTTTCCCGGTGGATCCATCACCGGCTGCCCCAAGATCCGCTCCATGGAGATCATCGATGAGCTGGAATCGGTCAAC
>DATFJZ010000293.1:0-3508 GCA_035268945.1 Desulfobacteraceae bacterium
TGATGTGAGCAGATCCCCTCCTTCTTTCAGGCCAAGGATATCATTGCCTGTGAGTTCCACAGATTTTTTCTCCCTGTCTGGGGGGGATGCCCCGTTTTCCTGATGCGCCGTCCTGTATGGGTTGGCATCGCCTCTCCCCTCAACAGAAACGGTAATGGGGACCGTGGAAGCGGATCTATAGGCCTCGTTCTTGACATCAAACCAGGTCAGGGTGACAGGGTCGATGACAAAGGAGCCGGGCCTCACCGGCACAACGGCCTTTTTAAACACTTTTTTGCCGGTATAGCCCTGGGAGCCGATGGAGATCTCTTTTTCCGGCTCATCGTCATACACCTTGAATCCGTCGGAAAACGAGAGGGGCGGCAGGGAAGCGTCCATGACATTGCCTGTACCGGACACGGTAATGGTAAGTGTTGCCGACTCCCCAGGGGTAAGATGGTTCCGGTCAATGCCGGCCTGTACGGCAAAGTCGCCCACAAGTCCTGAAAACGAAGAGCTGCCCTTGTAAACCGGCAGAGGTTTCACCCGGACCGAAATGGGATCGGTGTCAACTCTCCTGGTTTTTGTAGCCTGGGCGCCCAAAAAACCGTTGCTGAAAAACGAACCGCCAAAGGGGGTTTGCCTGTCGCCATCGGGGATTCTGCACACAATGGCCGCAGGATCGATGACAAACGCCCCGTTTTTCTCGGGAACCAGCAGATAGTTGATTTCGGTGACCTGGTAGGTCCTGTTGTTGATGGTTTCTGAATACTTTTCCTGCTTGCCGGCCTCCTGGGCCAGAAATCCCGAAAAGGAGGGTTTGTCGAGGCTTGCCCGGGCAATGTCCACACAGGTGTAAAACCGAATGGTGTAGAGACACTGCTCCCCGACAAACAGCTCGTCCCTGGAAAGCGATGCCCTGGCAAAAACCTCATCAAAGGACTGCCCCCCGGCACTGCCGTTGGTCACCTCAACCTGTATCTTCCGGGTATAAACCCTGTTTTGACTGCCAATGACGGGCAGGGACGGAATGGTCAGGGTCCCAACCTTCAGGGGGACAAGCACGTATGTGCTGGTCAGGGTTTTGGAATAATCCCCGTTAACGATATTGACTCGGGTGCCGGTTCCCCTGGGAATCACCTTGAAATCTTCTATGCCCGAGGTGTCCACCCGGGCTTCGCCCCCCTGGACAGCAACCCGGTAGAGAATAGACTCTCCCCTGGAGATACGGGTCTTGTCCACCTGGACCGTTACATCAAAGCAGAATCCCGCCAGGGGCATCAAAGCCAGGAATATCACCATGTACAAGCCGATCTTTTTCATATCACGTTCCGCCCTTCTCCTGCAATAAGGCAACTTCCAAAAAATAATCCACCCATCCTACCCTTTTGACCGTCTTACAGATAAAAAGACAAGTCGCATTTATCTACCAGTCCTTTTCAACCTTGTACTCCCCGTAGGCCGGCATCATTGCCCTCCCCGGCCTGTCTTCAAGCCGGTTGAGCAGCCTCTGGCCGGCCCTCTTCTCCTGCCGGGCCCGGGCGGCTTGTCCCGCCTGCTCTTCCCCCCTGTCCACAGGATGTTTCTTCCGCTGTTCCGACTGCCGGGGATTCTCAGACGGCACCTTACCGCTTTTATCCTTCTCCCCCGGCCTGCTGCCCGACGGTTTTTTACGGTTCTGCTCCTGCCCGGGGTTCTGATCTTTCCGCCGGTTTTCCTGTCCCCGGGAGGGCTCGTTTTTTTGCCCATCACCCTGCTTTTGCTGTTCCGGGTCCTCTTTCTGGTTCTGCGGGTTCTGCTCTTTTTCCCTGTGCTGTTTTTCACCCTGATCCTGCTCTTTTTGCCTATCCTGCTTTCCGCCCTGATCCTGCTCTTTTTTCCTCTGTGCCATCTTTTTTTTGACAAAATCCAGGTTTTCTCTGGCATTGAGGTGGTCCGGGTTGTTCTCGATCACCTTCTCATACTCTTTAACAGCCTCTTTTAATTTTCCCAGGCGAAACCGGGTGTTTCCAAGGTTGTACAGGGCATCGGTTTTCAATTTTTCCCTGTCCGTTTCACAGGCCTTGAGAAAATTTTCCAGGGCAGCCTTATAATCGCCCTTTTTGTACGCCGCAGACCCGATATTGTAGTAAAGCTCAGGCATATCAGGTCTTTCCAGCTGGGCATCGATGAAATGCTTTTCCGCCTTTTCGTAATTTTTCCGGTCATAGGCATCGATCCCCTTTTTCACACTGGAGGAAGCCATGGCGTAGCACTCCGGGGGAAAAACGAGCCCGGTCAGGAGAAGCACTGCCGCCAGAACAGCTGCCAGGCCCTTTTTCCCAGTTCCTGCAGCTCCTTGCCCGGTTGTTTCAGCGGCACCCGCGGCTGTTTTTCCGGAAGTGGACCGCCGGGTGTTTGCCACAAACAGCTCGGTTAGGAGCAAAACCACTGCAGGGAAAAGAAACCATTGAAACCGGTCCTCCCACACCTTTCTTCGACGGCTCTCCAGGGTCTTTTTCTCCATGGTTTTACCGATATTGTCCGTGTAGATCCGGTCAAGGTCCATGTCCCCGGCAGTGGATTTGACATAGATCCCGTTGCCGGCTGCGGCTATTTTTTTCAAACCGGCATCATCCACCCGGGAAAGGCGGATATTACCTGCGCCGTCCTTGATAAATCCCCCCTGGCTGTCCGGCACAGGGGCCCCTTCACGACTGCCAACTCCCACGCAGAACACCTTGACCCCCTGCTCGGCGGCTTTCCCGGCAACGGCAACCGGCGCACCGGAAGTGCTCTCCCCGTCGGTGATCAGAATAATGGCCTTGTCGGTGTCCACCGTGTCGTCAAAACCGTTTAAGGCGGTTTCAATGGCGGCGCTGATGTTGGTGCCCCCCATGGGCAGAAAATCCGGGTCAAGGGCCTTTAAAAAGATATTGAACGCCCTGTGATCCAGGGTGAGGGGGCACTGGAGCAGGGCATCCCCTTCAAAGGCCACAAGCCCTGCCCGGTCCGATTTCATCATCTGCAGCAAATCAAAAATCTCCCTTTTGGCGCGTTCCAGACGGGTGGGTTTGATGTCAGAGGCCAGCATGCTCCTTGAGCAGTCCAGGGCTATCATCACATCCACTCCTTTCTGCTGGACCTTCTCCCACTTGAACCCGGCAAGGGGCCCGGCAAGGGCAATGACAACAAACACCATGGCAACAAGGACAAACCCCGATTTCACCGTTCGTCTCCTGCTGCTGAAACGGGGCAGGATGGTGCCGTGCATGGTGGAGGCGGCGAATTTTCCAAGAATCCGCTTCCGTTTTCCGGTACCATACCCCACAACAACCAGAACCAGAACAACCGCCCACATCAGATAGAGCATCTCTGGATGGGAAAATTTCATCGTTTACATCCTTTTAAGGCCATCACGTTAAGGCCATCACGGAACCCTTAAAAATCTTGTGTTAACCAGCAGGGCATTCAGGGCCAGCAAAAAGAATGCCGGCACCAGCAGCCAGGGATAGAGTTCGCTGTAGTCTGCCCAGAGGTTCACCTCTGC
>DATFJZ010000294.1:0-11004 GCA_035268945.1 Desulfobacteraceae bacterium
ATTCCTATCCGGGCAATGTCAGGGAACTGATGAATATTTGTGAGCGGCTTGTGGTGATGTCCAAAAAGGGGAGGGTGAACTATGAAGACCTGCCGTCCAGTGTGCTTACCACCATGGGAGAGGAGAGGTCGGATCTTGAGCTGTGGGAAGAGGGGCTGACCCTCCAGCAGATGGTTGAGGGGTTTGAGAAAAGGGTGCTTGTCAAGGCCATGGAGAAGTACGGTACCCAGGCCAGGGTGGCGGAAAAGCTAGGGCTCAACCAGTCCACCGTTGCCCGAAAGCTTAAAAAAGGGGGAACGCTGCCGGTTTGACCCCTGGAGGAGATGATCGCGTTGTTCATCTCCTCCATGAGTGTCCCTAGGATCTTTTGGACGTTTCCCTATTTACCGGTGATGCTGGCGATGGCACTGGAAAAATTGGTTTCGATCTTCTCAAGGAAGTTTTCCCAGGAGAAACCGAATTTGTAAAAGGCCATGGACGAGAGCTTTTTGGTGATGATGGCGTTGCGGTAAACCACAAGGTTTTCCGCGTCCAGGGTCTCCATGATGGCTGTTTTTCCGATTTTTTCAACCAGTATTTCGGGGATGTAGTTTTCCAGCACTTCCCAGACAAGGGCTTTGTTGGCAAGGATATCGTCAATTCTTGTGCTGAAGGTTTCCTGTAAAGCAAAGATCTGCTCGCTGGTCGTTTCGGAAAGTTCAAACAGGGGGACTGACGGATCCTTGTCGTGGATTTTCATCAGCATCGCTGTTTCAAAGGAAGAGTACCTTTCCACAAGCTCCAGGATGTTATTTATCAGGGTCCACCTGGTTTCAATGTCATCCAGCAGCTTGGCTTCATAGCTGTCTTCCAGGAGAAGGGCTGTCAACACCTCGGCAATGGAGCTGCTGAACACCCCGCCCTTGTTGGCAGTGGTATCCTTTATCTCCTTGATTCCTGTTGTCTGGGCGATCTGACGTCTTGCCGCATCGTCAAAAAAGACGTTGGCCCCTTCAACAATGAATGCCAGCTCCTGGAAGAGAAAGAGAAATTCCGTAACATTGTTCTGGTTCACCGTGTCCTTGAACCCGCCGCAGGGGATAAAGGCCTGGATGTTTGCCTCCTGGATGAATTGCCTGTTTGCCGGGTCGGTGATAAAGGTCCGGTGAAACAGGGCGCCGTCTTCAACAAAGGTGCCGTCGGGCAGGGTGATGTTTTTTCCCGAGATGGGAACCCTGAACCCTCTGGGACCTAGCTTTTCTTCGGGAAAGGCCAGGGTATTTGCCCTGGGGGAGGAGTGGCGCATGAAGGCCAGCTTTGCCAGCTCTTTTTTGTCAAGGCCTGCCGGATCAAACAGAATGGAACCGCCGTCGATGATCAGGCAGATCTTGCCCTGGTAGCATTGAATCTCATTGGCCCCGAGATCACCGTCCGGACCTCCTGTCATCATCAGGTTGAGATCCTGTTCCTCTTTCCCGTAATGGGATATCAGGGCTCTAAACGATGCCATCACCCCTGTGGTGGTCATGCCGCTGGTCCTGATCTTTCCGCCGATGAGCTGGTAGATCTCTTCCATGTCCGTGGTGACCACAACCGATTTGCCGTCGATCTGAAGATCCGTTCCCTCTTCGTGTTTGTCCACCAGGCCGAAGACCTCCTGGTTGTCCAGGATGCCGTAGGTGTCGTGGGGAATGCCGAAGCTCTTGCCCGTGGTAATGGTCCGCCAGTGGCGGTATCCCCTCTCCTTTGCGTGGAAAGCCACCCCATCCATCAACGGGGCAGTACCTTCATCGGGGCCGAAAAAGATCATTTCGGGTCTGCCGTGGTAATCCCTGATGGTTTCATGGCCGATCATCAGATCCATGATCCCGTCGGTGTAGTCGAACAGAGCATCACTGCTGTAACCGGCATAGATGGCATGGGGCACCACAACGCCCTTGGAGCCGCTCTCGCAGATATCCTTGTGTTTCAGCCGCTGGGCCTTGGGGCCCAGAGCGTAGTTGAGCAGCACGGCGTTGTCCAGCTGCACTCTGTGGTTGGAGGGGGTGATCCTCAGCATTCTAAGGCCTCCCCGGGCAATGTCGTCGGCCCTTAAATGGGTGCCGCTGGCATAGTGGCCGTTGACGTAGAAGATACCGAAAACAGGCTGCTGAAACACGATGGGGTCAAGGATATCATTGGTGAACCGGAAGGCAAAGGCCCTTTTTTCCGGTTTGTAAAAATTGGTTTTCAATGTGCAGGAGATGATTTTAAACATGAATTTGAAAATATCATATCCCAGGCTGAAATCCATGAACCGCCCGGTGATCATCTTGTCAAACTCCTTGAACTTCTCTTCGATCATCTCTCTTGAAATGGCCTCCCCTGAGTCCGGGCTGAACCTTTTCTCAAAGAGTCTGTAGAGGTATTTGATCAGGTCGGGGTTGTTCTTTGTTGTTTCCATGATGGTGTGCATCACGTAGGTGGAGCGGTTGGCCGTGTGGATGCTCCTGGCAAATGCATCCTGGTGGTCTGAGCTTGCCAGGTTTTTCATGATTTCTATGTCAATGAGGTTTTCTCTTTCGTTAAAGATAAACCTGTGGGTGAAATCCACGGCATTGCCGGCAAAGAGCATTTCGTTGAAGCTCAGTTTTTTATCCACGTAAAGCTCTGTAATGCCGTTGACCCCAAAGGCCAGGTAGGACTGAAGGTCTTTTACCAGAGCACCTTCCTCTTTTCTGGACAGTTCCCCCATGGAGTAGAGGGAACAGATGGAAGAGGGCACCGAGGAGGAGACCAGGTAAGGTTCCCAATAGGCCCGCTTCAGTATCAGGTTGTGGTCGGTGAAGAGCCTGCGCAGCACGGGGAGCTGGGGCAGGGCAAAATCACTGTTGAACATCAGGCGGGTCTCGCCGGTCTGGGGCAGGTTAAAGACCTCGATGAGGGGTTTGACCGATTTTTCAGAATTTTCCAGGAATTTTTCATACCGTTTCCGGGTGGCATCAGGGGTCGCGTTGAAGTCTCCGGCAAGATTGAAGAGAAACCTGGACGATTGAAAGTCCGTTGTTTCGTAATCTTTCACCGTTTCCGGTCTGAAAATATAGGTGTAGTATTTCTTGTCCGGGCTGTAGTAGTACTCCCGTCTGTGACCGGAGAGGAATGTTTCCAGGAGTTTTTCCATGCTCTCCCGGGTCTCCTGGGTTGCGATCCTCACCCGCTGGTCGTCGTCCTGATTCCTCTGATCAAAATTCACGTGGGCAACATGGCCGCCGAGAACGGCTTTTTCATCCTTGAAGGTGATGCTGGCCGCAATGGAGGCGAGGATGTTCTTCAGGGAACCGCTGGCGATGTTTTCAAAGAAATAACTGGGAAGACCCAGGTCCTTGAGCAGGATGCCGGCTGCCATGTTGAGGCAGTTTGCCGTTAGCAATCCCTCGGCAGAGAGATCGATGACGACTTCATACAGAATACGGGGATCCAGGTTGACTTCCTGGGCTTTATGGATAATATAGGTGCCCGTTGACACTGAGTTGGAGCTGTTGAAGTGGTTTTTCATGTTTTCCTCCAGAGAGTTGAGCCATAGATTTGGGTTTGATCACAATTGCGACAGAACCCTTGGGTCCGTGGCCACAGGACAGGCATGACCCGACCGTCCCATGGCCGGTGTTGTGATCAAGACCGCGGATGATTACCGGTTGACGGGCACTCCCTGCTTGTCCCATCCCCTGAGTTTGTAATAATCCTGTACCAGTTGGTTTAGCTCCTGTTCCGAGATGATCTTGTCATTTTCGAGTTTTTCCTTGTAAAGCCTTTCAGGCAGGCGGTCATCCCGAAAGGTCAGTCCTTCCCTGATGTTAAAGGCCCGGGTGGCATCGGTGATGTTTGCTGCCAGCTGCCTGAGCTCTTCCTTGGAGTGTTCCAGGCCTGTTGTCATTTCCAAAACAGCGGCAATCTCCTCCCAGGGGTAAAAATCCCGGTAGAACCGGCAGAGGATAATGGCGTCGAACAGGGTGCACCGGTCTTCAAAATCCATGAAGAGCTCGGCTTTCTCCTCGATCTGGTCCGGATCGATGATGCCGGAAAGTTCAGGTTTGTAAAAGGTGCTCCTCAAATGACAGGCCCCCCTGGGACTGACCGCATACCCCAGTCCCATTCCCTTGAGTACCCTTGGGTCGTACCCGGCAGGTTCAAGTCCTTTAACATGGACCGCCTTGTCTTCCATGTCCATTTCTGCGCTGGCCGTTTTGATGCCTTCGGCGATGAGTCCCCCCAGGCCTTCCCGTCTGGCTGTCTTGTAGAGAAGGTCGGCAACGGCGTTTGCATCGCCCCAATCCAGTTTTTCCTTGATTTTGCCCTTTTCCGAGGCGGAAATGGAGAGGGCGGCAAGGTTGCCGGCACTGATGGTGTCCATGCCCAGCCGGTCGCACACATCATTGAGCCAGGTGATATCTTCAATGGAGTTTATCATGCAGAGCCCGCCAAAGGCGTAGATGGTTTCATATTCGGGACCTTCAAGTTTCAGTCCCTTGTGGGCTCCTTCCTGGACTTCGACATGCTTTCCGCAGGCCATGAAACAGGTCTTGCAGGCCCTGGGCTTTGCATTGAGTTTCTCTTTCATGCTGTTGGCGTTGATCATCTCCCAGTCTTCGTAGGTTCCCTTTTCCCAGTATTTTGTGGGAAAGGCACCGGCGTTGTTCAGGCCGGCAACCATCACCGGTGTTCCCTGGTTTTTGTACACGTCGGTGGCAGGATGATCTTTAAGCTCTTTTAACATGTTTTTGCTGTATTTTTTCAGCCGTTCCGGGTCATGGAAGGGGCGCTTCTGCTCGCCGTGGAAAACAACGGCCTTGATTTTTTTTGACCCCATGACGGCGCCCATTCCTGTTCTGCCGGCGGATCGCCAATAGTCGTTTTCCACCACGGCAAACCGCACCAGATTCTCTCCGGCCGGGCCGATGACAAGGGCGGCAGATCCCTTTTTCCCGCATTTTTCCTTGACAAGGTCTTCTGTTTCATAGGTGTCTTTTCCCCACAGATCGTCAGCGGTGTGAAACAATACCTCTCTGTCAGAGATTTCCAGCCACACAGGACTCTCTGCAGCCCCTTTGATAATGATGAAATCATACCCCGCCTTGCTCATGGCAGAAGCTGCCCTGCCGCCGGAGTAGGATTCCCCGTAAAATCCGGTCAGTGGGGATTTTGTGAACAGGCCGTAGCGGCAGCTGCCGTAGACAGCGCTGTCCGTTGCCGGGCCGAGCCCGACAATCAAGCAGTTTTCCGGGGCCAGGGGATCTACACCGGCCGGGTTGTGTTCCAGGAGAAGGTGGGTTCCAAGGCCCTTCCCCCCCATGTATTTTTTGATTAGTGCTTCGTCAATGGCCTGCACCTCACTGGTCTGTTCAGTGACATCAACAATCAAGAGGCGCTTGAAAAATCCTTTCATATCGAGTCCTTAAGTGAATCGTGGTTGTTCAGCTGCACTTCCCCCAGGGACGGTTCCGGCAGGACCCGGCCCGGGGGCCGGGTCCTTTCCACTGTTCTTTGTCCCTTTCCAGTGCTGTTCCGGACAGTTTCGCTGTTTTTTCGGTTTATTTTCTCAACTCCGTCAGGCTTTCATCCAGGATGGCAAGACCCCGGTCGAGCTGCTCGTCGGTGATGACGACGGGCATCAGGGTTCGGACAACATTGCCGAAATTACCGCAGGAGAGAATGACAAGGCCCTTTTCAAAGCAGAGGCTGGTAAGCTTTTTGGTCTCTTCCGTTGCCGGAACCTTTGTTTCCCGGTCTTTGACCAGTTCCATGGCCAGCATGGCGCCTTTGCCCCTTACCTCTCCGATGAGTTCATGTTTTTCCTGGAGTTCGGCAAAACGTTTCTGGAGGGTTTCGCCAAGTTTCCTGGATCGTTCAAGCATCTTGTCCTTGTACAGGATGTCAAGCACGGCAAGGGCGGCGCTGCAGGAAACGGGGTTGCCGCTGTATGTTCCACCCAGCCCTCCAATGTGGGGCACTTCCATGAGCTCTTTTCTTCCGGTAACAGAACTCAAAGGCATGCCGCCGGCAAGGCTCTTGGCCAGGGTGATCATGTCCGGCTCAATGCCCCAGTGTTCAATGGCAAAGAATTTTCCTGTCCGGCCCGCACCCGCCTGGACTTCATCAATAATCAGGGCGATGCCGTATTTTTTGCACACTTTGGAGAGTTTTTTAAAGTATTCCGGCGGAGGTGTGACAAAACCGCCCTCACCCTGGATGGGCTCGGCAATGACCGCTGCTGTGGATTCCGCCGCAACATTGGTGATGAAAAAGTCTTCCAGGTAGTCACCGCAGGAGGTGTTGCAGTCGGGGTATTTCAGGCCGAAGGGGCAGCGGTAACAGTAAGGGTAGGGCATGCGGTAAACTTCAGGGGCAAAGGGGCCGAACCCGAATTTGTAGGGTTTTACCTTGCTTGTCAGGGACATGGTCAGGAGCGTTCGGCCGTGGAAACCGTTTTCGAAGCTGATCACTGCCGGCCGTTTTGTGGCGTATCTTGCAATTTTTACGGCATTCTCAACGGCCTCAGCTCCGCTGTTGGCCATCATGGTCTGTTTGGGGAAATCACCGGGGGCCAGCTCGTTGAGCTTGGCGGCCAGTTCAACGTAGGAATCGTACATGCCCACATGAAAACAGGTGTGGATAAATTTTTCCGCCTGTTCCTTGATGGCGGCAACCACCTTGGGGTGGGAGTGGCCCACGTTGTTGACACCGATGCCACCGGCAAAATCGATGTATTCACGATCTTCAACATCGGTCATGATGGCTCCAGATGCTTTTTTGATAAAAGCAGGGGTGAGGTTTGCAGGTCCCGGGGGAATGTTTTCTTTGCGCATATCGTGGTAGTGCTGTGAGATATTTGTTGTCATGATCTATTCTCTCCATAGTGGTTAGATGTTATTGTTTCAATAGAGACACCGGCAATTGGAATTACCGGTTTTTCTCATTAAGGAAACTTCCAAAAAAAATTGCTGGGATTGATGGCTGCAGTAGTATCTACAGCAAATTGTATGCCGGGGTATGGGGGTTCCCGGTAATGTGACTGCATAACCATAAAAATGACCACAAGCGCTTATGACTGACGGGTTAAGCAGACAGGTTTTGAACCGGGCTTGTTCCTTTTCCAGGGGCGTGGTGGAAGAATATGTCAAAATGCATAAAAAATGCATTTTTGCATAGCTGGCCCAGGGAAGGCGTTTTTGTCTAAAGGTTCTGCCGTTTGGGGGCTTTGGCCGGTCAGATCTTGTGTCTTGGGTGGAACGTTTTATGCTCGTGTGCATAAACGGTGGAAATGATGTTCTGGATGATAAGCAGTGTGCTGTGCCCTGGAGCGCATTTTCTCCTGATTGATCTTTACTGGCACGCACTTTGCTCTGTTGACAGGCGAGCCGTCCAAGGGCGGTGCAGAATAATCACCGGCGGTATTTCGATGATCGATTGCTCTGCCGGGAAACCCGATGAAAAGGAGGTAGTAATACAAGGGAAATATATTCCATACTGTAGTTTATAAAAGGAGTGATTGCCGGCTGCATGGTTGGGGAAAGTAAGTAATTATAAACATTTGAAAAGGAGCATTGCTGTTATGTTGAAGTTTAAACGAAAATTTTCTATGGGTACCATGGTTTTTACTGTTTTTGCCGCACTTGTCATTACCGGGTTCGGTCAGGACTATTTTAACGAAGCCCGGGCAGGGAGCAGTTACAAGTTCATGATGCAGAACATGTTTTCGATGAATCATCCGGTCACCCAGGCGGTCAACGAGATGGCCAGGACTGTAAAAAAGGAGAGCAACGGCAGAATAAGCATCCAGGTTCTCCCCGCAGGCGCCCTTGTCAAGGGTCCCAATATCTTTGAGTCCGTGGGCAACGGCTCCATTGATATGGGAACCACCTGCAGCTGCTACCACGGCGGAATCCTCCCCGTTGCTGCCACCTCCTTCGCACTGCCCGGCGATCCCAGGGGGGTTGATGAAATAATGGATTTCATCTACAAGGATGAAATTCTCAATTTCTTCCGGGACGCCTATGCTTCTTCCGATGTCAGGTATGGTGCCCCCCTTATCTGGGATGGGTATACCATTGTTTCCAAGGAACCCATTGAAACCTGGGATGACCTGAGAAAACTCAAGGTCAGGGCCTCAGGTTCCATTGCCAAAACACTTCGGAAGATGGAAGTGCCAACGGTTTTTATCCCCTTTTCCGAAATTTATGTGGCCCTTTCCCGGGGGACCATTGATGCGGAAATCAGCGGCAGCCATACGGAAAGTTTTCTCGCCAAAACCTTTGAAGTGGCCCCTTACCAGACCGTTCAAGCCATCTCCGGCGCCCAGAATTGTGAAATCATCCTCAACAACGATAAATGGAATTCCCTTCCTGCAGACCTGAAAACGATTTTTGAAAAATCCCTTAAAGATTGTTCGTCAAGGGTTTCCGCTATTTTCAAGGAAAAGGACGAGATCTCCAAGACCAAGATGGAGGCAAAGGGTGCCGAGTACATAAAACTTTCAGAGGATGTCATGAACAGGTGGATGAAGGCCGCTGTCAGCCTCTGGGATTCAGAGCTTGCCAAGGAGAGCAAACTTTCTGCAGAGTATATTGAACTTGTCAAAAAAGATCTAAAAGATCGGGGTTATCAATTATAATTGGTTTCAACGGCAGGCGTAACCCCTTTGCGCCTGCCACTTCTGCTGCGCTGCCCTGCAAGTATCCTTAACAGGTAGCGCAGGGGGAGATTGAAGTGCTTTGCCCGATGGTTAGATCTTGCCTGCATGTTGCAGCCGGGCAAAAAAAAGAGCATCAAGCCCCTGATCTTCCTGGTTCGCCGGAGGATCCGCCTGCAGAACCTGCCGCCGGCGGATGAATGCCGGATCCGACGGCGGGATTTAAGGGCAAACCTGACGATTGGGTGTGCAGTTCTTGTTTTGAAAAATTGAAACGTATCAGCAATTCCAATTTCAAGGTAAGGAATTGCTGGAAAGGTACAGGATTAAATATGCAGAAGGTTGAAGCATTTATAAGTTTAGCAGAAAATATCAATAAAAGAATCGGGAGAGCTTCGTGCTATCTGATTTTTGTTTTTATGCTGCTCATGGTATTTGAAGTGGCTGCAAGGTATTTTTTCGAAAGCCCTACTACCTGGGTCCACGAAATGTGCGGGCAGCTCTTTGCCGCGTACATTGCCCTGACCGGCGGCTGGGTGCTCTATGAAAAAGGGCATGTGGCCGTTGACATTATTTATCAGTATTTTCCTGAAAACGTAAAGAGCATCGCCGATATCATTGTCTCGCTGACGGCACTGTTCATGTTTGTTATTCTGTTCTGGCAGGGGTATAAATATGCATGGCACGCCCTGGTCACCAATCAGCATTCCCATACCCTTTTCGGACCGCCCATGTGGCCGGTGAAAATGATGTTGCCGGCAGGGGCATTTCTGTTTCTGCTTCAGATTCTGGCTGATCTCGCCCGGAGTATAATCGATTTTAAGAAGAGGAGCGTATAATGAATCCCGGTTTAATTGTAGTACTGATGTTCCTCGGTGTTATCGGTCTGTTTGTTTTAAGAACCCCTGTGGCTTTCACACTTGGGGCTGTGGGGATTGTCTCTCTTCTGATGATCAACGGGCCCATGTTTCTCCAGCTGCTGCCCCCGTCAATTCTGGAAAACATGACAAGCATTATTCTTCTTGCCATTCCCCTGTTTATCTTCATCGGGTGCATGCTTGAAAAATCGGGTATTGCCGATGAAATCTTTGAAATGATCTACAAATGGCTGGGGCCTGTTCCCGGCGGCCTTGCCGTGGGTACGGTGTTCATCTGTGTTGTTTTTGCCGCCATGGTGGGCGTTGTCGGAGCGGCAACGGTGACAATGGGGCTGATTGCCCTCCCTGCCATGCTCAAGCGGGGGTATAAGCCCACCCTTGCCATTGGGTGCATCTCCGGGGGCGGGGCCCTTGGGTTTCTCATCCCCCCCAGCGTTACCATGATCGTTTACGCCTCCCTGTCCAATCTCTCCATAGGAAAGATGTTCCTGGCCGGCGTTGTACCGGGGTTTATGCTGGCCTCTTTTTTCATGGCCTATATTCTCATCAGGAGTTTCATCAATCCCGAGCTGGCACCGCCTGTCCCAAAGGAAGAGAGGGCCACATGGAGTGAAAAGTTTCTCTCCGTTAAAAATCTTGCCATGCCCTTTATTTTGATCTTTTCCATCATGGGAACGATCTTTTCCGGCCTGGCAACCCCCACCGAGGCAGCCGCCGTGGGTGCCTTTGTTGCCATGATCATCGTTCTGATGCGGACAAGATCCCTGAGAAAAACCCTGGATACGGTCACCACCGCTGCGGAGAAGACGGCCAAGCTGACAAGCATGGTGCTTTGGATCATCATTGGCTGCCTGGCTTTTTCTGCGGTTGTCAATACCCTGGGGCTGCCCTATCTTTTGAACGATCTCATCAATTCCCTGGGCGTTAACAAGTGGGTCGTTCTCATCATGATGCAGCTGAGCTTTTTTCTCCTTGGCATGGTTATGGACGATCTTCCCATCATCATGATAACCGTGCCGATTTACGTGCCATTGGTGACGATCATGGGATTTGACCCCCTGTGGTTCGGTATCCTCTTTATCGTAAACATGCAGATGGCCTATTTAACCCCGCCCTTCGGCTTTGTTCTCTTTTATATGAAAGGCGTGGTGCCTGCCGGTATCAGCATGGGTGATATCTACAGATCGGTGTGGCCCTTTATCACACTGCAGTTTGTATGCCTTGTTTTGATCATGCTGTTTCCCCAGATCGTTCTCTGGCTGCCTTCTGTCGTCGGCATGTAAAAGTGAGGATCGCAAATGGTATAACGCCCATGAGCAGGGTGCTCACAACAAAGGTGAAAAGTCGAATTAGAGGCAGCCGGTTCGGGGTTTTGCCCGTAGCGGTTTTGAGCGGCAGCTGTGAGCACGGATGCTCAAGACAGCTGCCGCTCACCTCGGAGCAGCCCATGGACGGGCTGTGTGACTCGAAGAGGAGCCTTGG
>DATFJZ010000295.1:0-2561 GCA_035268945.1 Desulfobacteraceae bacterium
GGGACGATTCAAGCTGATTCACTGTCCGGTGGATCCCCCGCTGCTGTACGATCTCTCCGCCGACCCTGATGAGCTGGACAACCTGGCAGAAAAAGAGACGTTCCAGCCGGTAATGGCAAGGCTCATGGCCATTGTCAACAATCACCGGGACCTGGACCGGCTCCATGAAAACATCGTTGCCAGCCAGAAACGCCGCAGGCTGGTTTTCAAGGCCCATATGACAGGCAAGCACACCCCCTGGGACTTTCAGCCGGTGGTGGATGCGTCGGTGAGGTACATGCGCAACCATCTTGACCTCAACGATGTTGAGGGCAGGGCACGGATCAAATCGGTATAACTTGTATGGCTGTAACCACCAGCCACAACTAAAATTGAAAGTCGAATTAGAGGCAGCCGATCCGGGTTTTGCCCTACGCTCATTCTCGCAAATCATCCAGGATTTGCTCCGAGGTGAGCGACAGCTCCTTCAGCATCCGTGCTGACCGCTGCCGCTCAAAACCGCTACGGGCAAAACCCGGATCGGCTGCCGGCGCAACAAGACTTTCATATAAAACGGCATGGCCGGCGGATGGTTTTCCCGCCGGCCAGATCACGAAACCATGTCACTGTTCCGGGAACATCCCGGACAAGGGCCGGGAGGAGACCATGGAAGACCCCTTTTCACTGCTGATCAAACCGGCTTCGGCCGACTGCAACCTCTGCTGCGACTACTGCTTTTACCTGGGCAAAAACGAGCCTTACTCTCAGCGCCCCAGGATGGACGACAAGACCCTGGAACGGTTGATGGAAGCCTATCTTGGCACCTCCCAGCCGGTTTATTCCATGACCTGGCAGGGGGGGGAGCCGGCCCTCATGGGAGCAGACTTTTATGCCCGGGCCATCGCCCTGCAGAAACAATTCGCCCGCCCCGGATCGCGGATGATGAACGCCTTGCAGACCAACGCCACCTGCCTGTCCGACGAGATGGCTGCTCTGATGGGAAAATACCGGTTCCTTGCCGGGTGCAGCCTTGACGGTCCGGCTGATATCCACGATGTGTTCCGGACGAGCGGTTCGAAAAAACCCACCCACTCCCGGGTGATGGCAGGAATCAACACCCTTGCAGAAAACGGTGTTCCCGTCAATGTTCTCTGCATGGTCACCTCGGCCAATGTTGATGATCCGGTGAGGGTGTACACCTATTTCAAGGAGAAGGGGTTCGATTTTATTCAGTTTATCCCCTGCGTGGAGCATGATGACAGCGGCAACCCACTGCCCTGGAGCATCACCGGCGAGCAGTGGGGAACGTTTCTTGCCGCGGTGTTTGACCAATGGTATGCCGGGGACACCCGGCGCATCAGCGTTCGCAATTTCGAATCACTGCTTGCCAAACTGGTCATGGGACAGGCGGCGGAATGCCGCATGGCCGGCCGCTGCGACCAGTATCTTGTGGTCGAATACAACGGGGATATCTACGCTTGCGATTTCTTTGTCACCAAGGAGAGCAGGCTTGGAAACATCCATGAGACGTCCTTTGAGGCGATCCGGAAATCCGATGGGTATCGGCGGTTTGCCCGGGAGAAATCCCATCACGACCCCCGCTGCGGGGGGTGTGATTATTTTCATCTCTGCATGGGGGACTGCCAAAAATTCCGCGGAAAAGCCCAGGAACACCAGGAGATGAGCCTTTTGTGTCCGGGGTGGCACCATTTTTACAAAACCACCCTGGAACGGTTCAATGCGTTGGCTTCAGCCATCTCAAAAAACAGCAACCAATAAACAAGGAGAAAACATGAAAGAAACGTTAAAAATCATCAGCTGTTCAATGGTTATCAGTTTAATCGCCTGTTCATCGGCCCTGGCAGGCGGTGAGATTCGCTTCGGCGTGCCGCCCTGGCCCGGTGTTACGGTAAAGACCGAAATCGTCTGCCAGCTTCTGGAAACCATGGGATATGAAACCGAACAGGAAGAGGTGGGTCCCCCGGTGATCTACAAGGGCATGGAAGATGATGAGATCGATGCCTTTCTCGGCGCATGGACCCCCCAGCAGAACCCCCTGTTAAATCCCCTCAAGGAGAAGGGCAAGGTTGAAGTTGTCCAGACCAATCTGGAGGATGCCGTCATCAGCCTTTGCGTGCCGAAATACGCCGCAGAAGCGGGAGTGAAAAGTTTCAGCGACCTTGATGACCAGGCAGATAAATTTGACAGCCACATCTACAATATCGATGTCGGATCTCCCATGCACACCGCCATGGAGGAAATCATCGAAAAGGATGTGGCAGGGCTTGGTGACTGGGAACAGACAGGTACCTCCACACCGATCATGCTGCAGCAGGTGAAAAGCATGATGGACCAGAACAAGTGGGTGGCCTTTGCCTGCTGGAAACCCCACTGGATGAATGTGGGGCTGGAGATGGCCTACCTTGAGGCTGCACCGGGAACGGAAAAGTTTGCCAGTGATTCACTGATCCATACCGTGGTGCGCAGTGATTTCAACCAACGCTTCCCCGGGGTGTACAAAATGTTTGAGAACATCAAGATCACCTCGTTGACCCAGAGCCGATGGATCAACGCCTTTGCCA
>DATFJZ010000296.1:0-6582 GCA_035268945.1 Desulfobacteraceae bacterium
ATTCATTTTATTTTTTTCTTGACAAAACAACCGCTCCGATATATATACGTGGAGTCTTTTCGACATGCTCCCCAGTAGCTCAGTCGGCAGAGCAATTGGCTGTTAACCAATGGGTCCGCGGTTCAAATCCGTGCTGGGGAGCCAAAACAACACACAAGAGCCCTGAAACTTTGTTTCAGGGCTCTTTTATTTTAAGGGCCGTGGATAGTTTAAGGACCATGGAGAAAAGGCTGATTGTCCTTGACAGGCAGCGGGTTTTCCGGATAAGGTTTTTCATGGGTACACGATTAAAGGTTCTGCAGAGTCTCCTGGCTGTGTGGAGGCCGTTTGCCTGCAGGGGTTTTTGATTTGGAGATGAATGAATAGAACAACGCTTCTTACAATTGATGATGAACCGTATATTCGCAAGAGTATACGGTTGTTTTTTGAAGACTACGGATTCTCCATCCTGGAGGCGGACAACGGAAGAACGGGAATCGATCTCTTTAAAGAAAAACAGCCGGACATTGTCCTGCTGGATCTTAGAATGCCCCAAATGGACGGGCTTGAAGTGCTTGAAATCCTAAAGGAATCTTCGCCTCTCACCCCCGTAATAGTGGCTTCCGGAACCGGAAATGTGGCGGCGGTTGTCGATGCCCTTCACCTGGGTGCCTGGGACTACATTCTTAAACCGGTGCAGGATATGAATGTTTTGCTCCATTCCGTGAAAAAGTGTTTGAATACCAGACGTTTGCAGGAAGAAAACATGGCGTATCAGGAACACCTTGAAGCGGTGGTTAAAGAGAGGACAAGGGAGTTAGAGGAGAGCCAGGAGAAATACAGAGCAATGTTCGAATGTACGGGAACGGCCACTGCTATCCTGGAAAAGGATACCACCATTTCCATGGTAAACGACGAATTTGCAAGGCTTGCCGGGAGGTCCGCCGAGGGGATTCAATGGAAAACCAAGTGGTCAGATTTTGTTTTTCCTGACGATCTGGAAATGATGCAGCGCTGCCATGAAGCAAGAAGAGATCCGGCAGCAGGATCAGACGTACCAAAGCAGTATACGTTCAGGTTTCTGTCCGGGGATAAAAAAACCCGGCATATCTACCTGACCGTTGGAATGATACCGGGGACGGATAGATCTGTTGCCTCCCTTCTGGATGTAACAGAGCAGAAAATGGCCGAAACCAGGTGGAAGGAACTTGAAAAGCAGCTGAGAAAGGCCCAGAGAATGGAGGCCGTTGGCACCCTTGCCGGGGGGATTGCCCATGATCTGAACAATATTCTCAGTCCGGTGTTGGGGTATGCCGACATGATCATGCGAGAATCCGATCCCGATGGCACGGTTTACAGCAGAAGCGGAAAAATCCAGAAGGCGGCTTACAGGGCTGCTGATCTTGTCAGGCAGATCCTTTCCTTCAGCCGGACCAGGGAGGAGAAGGCAAGGGCCGTGGCGGTCCACCCCATTGCCAGAGAGGTTGTGAAACTGCTCCACGGCTCCATTCCCTCGACCATCGAAATCGTTGACAGTATCCAGAGGAACTGCGGGTATGTAAAGGCTGATCCCACCCAGATACACCAGGTTTTGATGAATCTGTGTACCAATGCCTACCATGCCATGGAAACAAATGGCGGCAGGCTTGTTGTGTCCCTGGAAGAGAAGCAGATCATCCGGGATAATCCCCTGGAATATCCCGGTGTGAAGAGGGGAAAGTATCTGCTGCTCGCCGTAAGCGACACCGGGTGCGGGATGGATGAAGCGGTCCAGGAAAGACTGTTTGACCCCTATTTTACCACCAAGGAAGAGGGCAAGGGGACCGGCCTGGGCCTTGCAACGGTATACAGTATTGTCAAGAGCTGTTCCGGTGAGATCGGTGTTAAAAGTGCCCCTGGAGAGGGCACGGTGATCACCATTCTGCTGCCCGCGGTTGAGGAACATGTGAGGGTGGAACAGACAGTTCACCACCCAAAAACCCTGGAAAAGATCCAGGAAACAAGACTCCTTGTTGTGGATGATGACAGGGAGATAGCAGATATGTACAAGGAGGGGTTTGAGTTGCTGGGATACAGGGTCGTTGCCTTTTATTCCGGTGTTGACGCTCTGAACTATTTTTCAAGCCATGCCGATGATGTCGATGTCGTTGTTACCGATCAGACAATGCCCGGCAAAACAGGATTTGAAATGGCAGGGGAGATGCTGGCCGTGAAAAACGATATTGCCATCATTCTCTGTAGCGGCCATTCAGAGGCAGTCAATGACAGCAAGGCAGAAAAGGCCGGCATAAAGCGGTTTGTCCTAAAGCCAATTTCTGTTGAAAAGCTCTCCAGTATCATTCAGAAGGTTATCGATTAAAGGGTCCTGCTCCGGGCAGGGTCGTTCGAACAGGAGGCGTAATGGATGAAGTGATGGTTCAAGTCCTCATTCTTGATGATGAAGAGAGTATCCGGCAGAGTATCTCAGCCTATTTTGAAGATGAGGGCTTTGTTGTTTTTCACGCATCCAGTGGGGAAGAAGGGCTTGAACTGGTAAAAAAAAACAGGATAGACGGGGCGATTGTGGATATCCGGCTGCCGGGTATGGATGGCAACGCCTTTATTCTCAAGGCCTTTGAAATGCAGCCGGCGATCCGGTTCCTCGTGCATACCGGTTCCACCGACTATGTTCTTTCCGAGTCGGTAAAATCGGCGGGGGTTTCTCCGGAAGATGTGTTTATCAAACCGGTTCACGATCTAAGTGTTCTGGCTGCCTGGCTAAAACCTGGTGGTGAAAAAAGAGGCCTTGACCCTGACATGGGCAATACCCGATAAGGGTCACGATAAGGGTCAGGTCTGCGTTGTTCACTCATTTTTCTCTAATACTCTGATGATCCAGTTTTTTATGGCATACCGACCAAACGGTGAGGGCGGGGTTATTCTAAAAACTGGATCATCGAGTAATGCTGGAGTGCCTATGGAGACCAATGACAAAAAAATCCTGGTCATTGATGACGAAGCCTTTATCAGGGAGAGTGTTACCAGTTTTCTTGAAGATTTCGGTTATGACGTCATTGAAGCGGAAAACGGCCGAAAAGGACTTGAGCTCTTTGAAAAAGAGATGCCGGACCTTGTGCTGTGCGATCTTCGAATGCCGGAAATGGACGGCCTTGAGGTCCTTGGTAATGTCACGGAGACTTATCCGGAAATCCCCATTATCATCGTTTCCGGGGCAGGTAATATCAAAGACACCGTTGAGGCGCTGAAGCTGGGAGCCTGGGACTATATTATCAAGCCGGTACAGGATCTCAATGTTCTCTCCCATGCCGTTGAAAAGGCCCTTGAAAGGGCTTTTCTGCTCAAAGAGAAGCAGCAGCACCAGGATGACCTGGAAAAGGCCAATGCCGAATTGAAAGCGTCCTTTGAACGTCTTGAACAGACAAGGGATCAGCTGGTTCAGTCGGAAAAAATGGCGGCCCTTGGCGGGCTTGTGGCAGGGGTGGCCCATGAGATCAATACCCCCGTGGGGGTGGGCGTTACGGCCGCCTCGTTTCTCCAGACAAAAACCAATGAGCTGCAGCAATTGTACGAGTCGGGAGATTTAAAACGAAGCGAGCTGGAAACCTATCTGACCACCATTGACGAGGTTGCCCACTCGATCCTCATCAACATGGAGAGGGCTGCCGGGCTGATCAGCAGTTTCAAGCAGGTGGCCGTGGATCAGTCCAACGAGGAGAAGCGCCTCTTTAATATTCACCAGTACATTGGCGAGGTGCTGCTCAGCCTCCGGCCAAAGTATAAAAATACCGGCCATGACATTGAGGTCATCTGTCCCGATGATTTTGAAATCTACTCCTACCCCGGGGCCTTCTCCCAGATCATCAGCAATCTTCTGGTGAATTCGTTGACCCACGGTTTGAAGGACGTTGAACATGGAAAGATCGTTTTTGAAATCAGTCGTAAAAACGGTGATATCTGGCTGGTCTACCGGGACAACGGCGCCGGCATGACAGAAGAGCAGAAAGCAAAGATGTTCGAGCCGTTTTACACCACCATGAGGGGCAAGGGGGGGACAGGCCTTGGCATGTCCATTGTTTTCAACCTTGTCACCCAGACCCTCAAGGGCACCATTGAGTGCCGAACTGCCCCTGGCAGTGGGGCCGAATTTACAATAAAATTTCCCCAGTCCATGCTGGTGTAACCTGCCATTTGACTTTTATGGAAATAGAGAACACATCGAGATGGTATCTTCATCCTGTTTTTATCTTTGCCTGTTCCCTGCTGGCCCTGGCAACGGCACTGGTCATCACCATCTACTGGTACATGGAGATCACATCGGCCCTTGAGATCATCATCAAGAAGTTCCACATCGATCCAGGCCAGATTTTTCCCTCCCGGACGGGGATGATTTTTCTTGTTTTAACCCTGCTGATCACCGTTGTACTCACCGGCATCTTTCTGGCCTTTATCTATTACCAGCGAACGGTGAGCCTGTTCCGGCTCCAGCACAATTTTGTGTACAATTTTACCCATGAACTGAAAACCCCCGTCACCTCCCTGAAAATCTACCTTGAAACATTTCTCCGCCATGATCTATCCAGCGACGATATCAGAAAATACAGTCAGTACATGCTCATCGATGTGGGCCGGCTCATCACCAACATCAATTCAATTCTCAATCTTGCCAAGATCGAGAGCAGAAGCTACGGTGCCGAGCTTGTCACCGAAGACCTGGTCGCCATGACCCGAATGGTGTGTGATAAAAACGGCACGCTTTTCCGGAACTGCACCATCACCCTTGACAACGAGACCGGCAGAGAATTTCTGTTTCCTGTGAACATGCTTCTCTTTGAGATGCTTGTGATGAATATCCTTTCCAATGCTGTCAAGTACAACGACTCTGACAGCCCCAGTGTTGCCATTCGTTTTTATGCCGATAAACATCGTCTCAAGATCGATTTTTCCGACAACGGCATTGGGATTGAAAAAAAAGAACTGAAAAAGATTTTCAGGAAATTTTACACCACCACACGGCAGGAAAGTTCCGATGTCAAGGGAAGCGGCCTTGGCCTGTACCTGGTCTTCAGCATAGCAAAAATCCACGGGTGGAAGGTGGGGGCAAAAAGCAGTGGCAGCCACAGGGGGGCTGTTTTTACCATCAGCCTGCCCAGGGAGGGAGATGCCGATATTGAAGGGAGGAATCTATGGAAAATGCTGAAAAAGAGCGCATACTGGTCATAGAGGATGAAGAGCACATCGCCGAGGGAATCAAGCTCAACCTGGCCATCCAGGGGTACACCGTCGCCCTGGCCTGTGACGGGGTTACGGGCCTTGAGAAGTGGCGGGAGTGGAAACCCGGTCTCATCGTCCTGGACATCATGCTGCCCATGATTGACGGGTTTTCCGTTCTAAGGACCATCCGGAAAGAGGACGAGAGGATCCCGGTGCTGATCCTTTCGGCCAGGGGAAGCAGCGAGGACAAGGTCAAGGGGCTTCGTTTCGGCGTGGATGACTACCTTGCCAAACCCTTTGACCTGGACGAGTTTCTTTTGCGGGTGCAGCGGCTCCTTGCCAGGAGGTCGTGGAATGCCCGGGATGGGGAGGAGAAAACAGGCGACAAAAAACTCTTTTCCGGGGAATCCTACACCTTCGGGCCCAATCACGTGGATTTTACCACCTGTACTGCCCGGTGCCAGGCCGGCACCATCACCCTTACCGAACAGGAGATGAAGCTTTTCAAGGTGTTCATTGCCAACCGGGGCAGGCCAGTTTCACGGACCACCCTTCTCAATGTCGGCTGGGGGTATTCCAAAGAGACATCCACCAGGACCGTGGACAACTTCATGGTGCGGTTTCGCAAGTATTTTGAGAAGGATCCCAAAAACCCCCGGTTCTTTAAGAGCCGGCGGTCCGTTGGGTACATCTTTGATCATTAACCGATACTTTTTTTCTTATACCCCCCCCATGTCCTGGCGGACACAACAAAGATAGAAAGTCGAATTAGAGGCAGCCGATCCGGGTTTTGCCCGTAGCGGTTTTGAGCGGCAGCGGTCAGCATGGAGGCTGAAGGAGCTGCCTCTCACCTCGGAGCAGCCCATGGACGGGCTGCGAGAATGAGCGTAGGGTAAAACCCGGATCGGCTGCCGGAGCAAAACGACTTTCATATAAAAGTTATAAGCTGTGCCGCCGGTATTCTGGCTCAAGGCCGGCAAGGGCCGGTTACCAGTGACAGCACATATTCCCTGCCAATGGTTGTTGAAAAGCAGGAAACAGGTGCCGGCTCTGAATGGTGCTCTATCCCGTGGTCAAGGATTTCAACCCTGTGGAGGCTTTCGTTGAATCCCATTTTGATGTATTTCAGATAGGCCTCTTTCAGGGTCCACCGCTTAAAGACCTCAAAAGGGGTCTGGATCATTCCGTCAATCTCTTTTCCGGTGAACGCCATGTTCAAAAAAGAGGTGCCCGGCAGGGTCCCGATTTTTTCAATGTCAAGCCCGATTTCCCTGTCCGGGGCTGTACAGGTTGCTGCAGCCGCATATTGCCCTGAATGGGAGATGGAAATTTTGAGGTCTTCAAAGCCGGCCAGGAAAGGGGCGCCTTTTTCACGGTGGGAAATCTCAATGG
>DATFJZ010000297.1:0-6513 GCA_035268945.1 Desulfobacteraceae bacterium
GGCCTGCCTTTTTTCTGTGAAAGTGGATGGCATCGGAGACAAATTCCACCCAAAGTTTGTGTTCCTGCCCCCAGGGTTTGACGGGCTTTTTCTCTCCCAGCCACAGCAGTACATCAGTGTAGCTGGTAAAAAAGAGGTCAAGGCGCTCCATGGAGATCCGGTTGGTTACAACCTGCTGGTAGATCGGGGAGAGCCACTTGATGATCCACTTGTGCCTTGCTGTGGACGAAAGGGAGAGGAATTTTTTTCTGGTAAAATTAAAACAGATCATGGGCTTAATCATAACTTTATAGTATAAAATGTCAAATTTCAATCGTCAAATTTGGCCCGCTAAATGTGACGAGTGGCCCATGTTATGACCAAGCCCGAGAAACAAGATGCGTGGATTGTTTTTTGGAAGATCCCTTAAGGTTTTTCGGGTAAAATGCCGAAGGAAGAAGTATTCGTATTTTGTTCCGATAACCGGCATGGCCGGTTTATGGTCATCGAACCGCCCACAACGAAGAATGAAACGCCGCTAACGGCGCAGCACGACTTTCATATAAAAAAAACGGCCCGGCAGCGGGCTGAAAAATTGATTGTTTTCAGGGCACTGGAGCCCGGGAGTTGATCATGAATTCCATACCAATGTACAATAACACCCAAAGCAGTGGCCCTGCCGGTTATGGCACCTACGGCAGTTCCATGGAGAAGAGAGGTGCCCGGTCGATGCAGAGCCGGGAAACCTCTTTTTCGTTCAGTAAAAATGTTGACCTGGCAATCAAGACCAGGGAAGGAGACATTGTTACCCTCAATGCCGGTTCGTTTTCAGATTTTGACGCTTTCTCCTATGATGAAAAGGGACGGGTGGGCAGCGGCAGCCAGGCCCAGGGGGCAACGGTCAGCCACCGAAGCATGAGCCTTTCATCGGGCTCCTCATTTTCCTTCTCTGTGAAGGGCGAGTTGAGTGAAGAGGAGCTGGATGATATTGAGAACATTGTAAAAACCATTGATGAAATTGTTGCTGACATGGGTGCCGATCATATGGATGAGGCCTTTGAGACGGCCCGGGGCATGGGCGGGTATGCCACCGTTTCCCGGTTTACCGCCGATTTGGAGACAACCCGTTCGTACACCAGTGAAACCCGTTTTGTTGACCAGGCCTTGTCTGTACCCCCTGCCGGGGGCAATGCCGGAGGGCGGCCCGGTTATGCCGAAGGGGAGTTGACAGGCGGGACGGCCGGGCCGCTTTCCTTTGAAGATCCTGCCGGAAAACTGCTGGAACAGCTGATAAAAGCCCTGGAATCTGAAACGGAACGTTCAGAGGGGCAATCCCTTTCTCCCGGCAACCTGAAAAGACCTGTGGACCAGCTTGTCAACCACCACCGCCGGTCCCTGGACAAAAACCGGGAGGGAATTGCCGCCCTGGAAAACACACTGGATCGTGTCCAAGGGCAGATGCAAAAGGAACTTGACCGGATGCTTCAGGATAGAAAACCGATGTTCCTTTAAAATTACCCAGCACCGAAGGTTGAGCTATCTGATTTGCGAGTAATCAGCCGTCAGTAATCAGAAGAAAGATACTGATGGCTTTCATATAAACAACTGCCATGGGCAGGGTTTGAAGCAAAAGGCAACCTGTTCATGTTGGTGAAAAACAGAGAAGGTCTATGCTTTTGCGGTAAAAACAGCCTCCACCACCTTTATGCGGTTTTCCTGGAGATTGGCATCCATGGTGGTGCCGAACAGGGGGCCGTTTTTGCCGAAGATGACATGGGGCCCAAGGGGCCTTGGGGTCTCTGCCGTTTTTTGGCCAGCCGCTTTGACCTTTTGCCACCACACCATGGCCTGGTCGGTCAGGTCCTGGTGGAAAAGGGGAGTAAATCCTGCCTGGTTCAGCTGCTCCTTGATCGTGTCCCAGTCGTCAAGAAACGAGATGGCCGGATCATCTGCCCAGGGCACGGGCAGGTGGATGGGGCCGTTGTCACCTTTGACCACCTCGTGGAGAACCAGGGTGCCCTTTGGCGCAAGTATCCGTTTGAATTCGTTAAAAGCGGTCTTTTTGTCCTTGATGTTCATCAGGGTGTGCTGGCACCAGACACAGTCAAAGATCCCGGCTTCAAGGCCTGTATGGCATATGTCTCCTGTAAGAAAGTTGATGCGGCTTTCAAAACCGGTGCTTTTCGTTAAAAACAGGGCCGCATCGATAAATTCATCCACCAGGTCCATGCCGGTGACCGGGCCGTTCAGGGTCTGGGCCAGAAGCCGGGACGAGCCTCCGATGCCGCAGCCGGCATCAAAAATCCGGTTTTTTTCGCCAAGACCTGCCTTTTCCGCCAGGGCAAGGGTTGCCCTGTGCCCGCCGGTGTGGAGCTGGTCAATCACGGAAAGATCCTGCAGGGCCAAATGGTCAGGGTTCTTCCCGGCATCTTCCAGGGCAGCAATGATCTTCTGTTTGAGATTTTCTGAACCGTAATGGGCGGCTATCGTTTTTTCCATTGGGGCTTCCTTTTTTCGGAAAAAGCGGTGAGTCCCTCTTTGGCATCTTCGGTGGTGCAGAGGGAGGCAAACATCTCGCCCATGTAGTCCAGGGCCTGGTGGTAGGGAAGATCTGCCAGGCCGTAGATCCCTTTTTTGCCGCACTCCACGGCAAGGGGGCTCTTTTCGGCAATGGTTGCGGCAAAGGCCATGGTCTCTGCTTCCAGTTCATCATCGGGCACCACACGGTTGATCATGCCCAGTCGTTCCGCTTCTCCGGCGGAGATCATCTTGCCCCCAAGTACCATTTCAAGGAGTTTTTTCCGGGAGACCAGCCTTGACAGGGGGACTGCCGGACCAAGGCAGATCAGCCCCACATTAACGGCCGTTGTTCCGAATTTGGCACTTTCACCGGCAATGGCCATGTCCGAGGCAAACACAAGGCCGGCTCCGTTGGCAATGGCAAGGCCCTTCACCGATGCGATTACCGGTTTTTTCATCTCTGCAATGGTGTGGTTGTGGGCATCCATCTGTTGGATGAGTTCCCTGTACTCCCCGTGGCTCCTGCCGGAAAACTCGTCCAGGGAGATGCCGGTGGAGAAGTGCTTTCCCCTGGCATTGATCACCACCACCCGTACTTCTTCGTCCCTGTCCATCTTTTTCAGGTAATGGTTGAGGGATTGGGCAAAGTCCGGGGTAAAGGTGTTTTTCTGATCTTCCCTGTTAAGGGTGATGATACCGATGCCATCTTTTTTTTCCATGAGAACAGGGGGCTGGTCAGCCATTGTTTATCTCCTTGTTTTTGTTTCATTCAACGTTTTGATCAAGGCCCTGGCGCCGAAGGTTGAGGCTCTAACGGGACCGCCGGCGCTCCTGCCACAGAGGGGCAGGTGTTTGCCGGCGGTGGAGCAGACGCTTTTGTCGTGGTCTTTGGCCCGTGCCTCGCCTGGAGGGGCAGGCGACAGCCTCATTTTCGGGGTCAGCTCTGAAGCTCGGGAATATCGCTGTAGAGATCCAGGGCTTCGGGGTTTTTCAACGCATCCTTGTTTTTCACCTCCTGGCCGTGGATGATTTTTTTAACGGCCAGCTCGACTTTTTTCATGTTCAGGGTGTAGGGGATGTCGTCAACGGCAACGATCTTTGCCGGGACATGCCTGGGCGAGGCGCTGGCCCTGATGTTTTTCCGGATAGAATTCATCAGTTCGTCGGTGAGATCAAACCCGTTGGCCATCTTGACAAAAAGTATCACTCTGACATCGTTGTCCCATTGCTGACCCACAACAACACTGTCGTCGATTTCTTCCATCTGGTCGATACGCCGGTAAATCTCTGCCGTGCCGATTCTTACCCCGCCGGGGTTGAGGGTGGCATCGGACCTGCCGAACATGACAACACCGCCCCTTTCTGTCACCTCAATGAAGTCGCCGTGGGTCCAGATACCCGGGGTATCTTCAAAATAGGCGGAATGGTATTTCTCCCCGTTGCTGTCTTCCCAGAAATAGATGGGCATGGAGGGGAAGGGGGCCGTACAGACCAGCTCTCCCTGCTGCCCCACCACGGGGTGGCCGTTCTCGTCATGGGCGAACACCTTCATGGCAAGCCCCCGGCACTGGAGCTCTCCTGCGTATACCGGTCCCATGGGGTTGCCCAGGGCAAAGCAGCCGTTGAGATCAGACCCCCCGGAGATGGAGGCCAGCTGAAGATCCTTTTTCACCTCGTCGTAGATGTACTGGAAATCCTCCACAGGCAGGGGGGAGCCGGTGGAGAGGAGGGCCTTGAGACTGCTCAGGTCAAACTGCTTGCCCGGTTTCACCCCTGCCGCCTTGAGGGCGGAGATGTAACCGGCACTGGTGCCGAATACGGTGATCTTTTCGTCCTGGGCCATCTGCCAGAGGGTTTCGGGACCCGGATGAAAGGGGTTGCCGTCAAAGAGCACCAGGGTTGCCCCGGTCGCCAGGGAGGCGGTGAGCCAGTTCCACATCATCCACCCGCAGGTGGTAAAGTAGAAGATCGTGTCCTCTTCTTTCAGGTCGGTGTGGAGGATAAGCTCCTTGAGCTGGTGCAGCAGCACCCCGCCGGCACTCTGGACCATGCATTTTGGAAGCCCCGTTGTTCCGGAGGAATACATGATGTAGAGGGGATGGTCAAAGGGGAGCTGCTCAAATGTGATGTCACCGGGGTTTTTTGTCTTGAATTTCCTGTAATGGACGGCATTGGGAATCTTGGAAAGGTCCGGATCCTCCCGGGTATAGGGGACCACCACGATCTTTTCAATGGATGGCAGTTCCTGGATGATTCCTGCAATCCTGTCCAGGCTGTCCAGGGCTTTTCCCTTGAAAAAATAGCCGTCAGCGGTGAACAGCACCTTGGGCCGGGTCTGGCCGAACCGGTCCAATACTCCCTTGATGCCGAAATCCGGGGAGCAGGAGGACCATACCGCCCCAAGGCTTGTGGCGGCCAGCATGGCAACGATGGTTTCCGGCATGTTGGGCATGAAGCCGACGACCCTGTCCCCGGGCTCGACACCGGCATCCTTCAGGGAGGCGGCAACGGCGGCTGTCTCCTTGTACAATTCGTTGTAGGTAAAGGTTCTTCTGATGCGGTCCTCTCCCCGGAATACCAGGGCCGTGTTGTCGTTTCTGAACCGGAGAAGGTTTTCGGCAAAGTTGAGGCGGGAACCGGAAAACCATTTGGCTCCGGGCATTTTGCCGGGATCGTCAATGACCTCTTCGTATGGTTTTGATGCTTTGATGCCGGCAAAATCCCACATCTCCGTCCAGAACGCCTCAAGGTTTTCAATGGACCATTTGTAAAGCTCGTCATAATCGACAAAGCGTTTATCGTATTTTTCATTAACTCTCTGCATGAACCTGAACATATTGGAATTTTCAACTCTTTCCTGTGACGGTTCCCATAAGAGTTTTGCCATTGTTGATCTCCTTATTTGTAAAGTACAGCAAGTATGGTTGCTTTTTCCTGTTTTGCCGTTATCAGATGGGGGGTGGTGGAGAGGTAGTAGACACTGTCCCCGGGGTTGAGATCATACACCTTGTCGTCAATGGAGAGTTCTGCCGTGCCTTCCAGGACAAAGATAAACTCCTCTCCGTCGTGGACCGAGGTCTCCTTGACCGGATTTTCTTCAAGCTGAACAATCAGGGCTTCCATGTGGCGGCCCTGGACTTCGGGGGCAAGGCTCATGTACGAGTAGAGATTCTGTTTTCCCTTGTATGAGGTGGATCGTGAGATCTCTTTTCTCTCGTTTTTTCTGGTGATGGAGTAGAGCTTGGTGCCCATCTCCGAAACAAGCCGTCCAAGGGCGCTGTCCAGGGCCCTGGAGAGTTTCATCACCGTTCCCAGCTGGGGCTGGATCTCTCCGTTTTCAATGTCTTGAAGCCGTTGTTTATCAAATCCGGTGAGGTTGGAAAGTTCGTCAATGGAAAGCCCCTTGCTCTCCCGCAGTTTCTGGATCCGCTTGCCAACTTCGTCCACCTCTTTTTTTTCCCCGTTTTTGATTTTCCCTGTCAGGTTTTCAAAATAATCAACGTTGATATGGGGGGTGCTGTCGTTTGTTTCCATGTTGTCTCCTTTGTTTACCGGCGGTAAAGGGGGCAGAGTTCTCTTCTGCCCCCCCCATCCATGCCGTGGGCAGGTGCTAGTTCCACCCCTCGGGCAGGAGCTGGCCAGCCGTTTCTCCAAGTTTTTCCTTGAGTTTCTTCAGACCCGGCCTTGCATAGTGCATGTGGCCGTCCTTCAGGGTCCTTCCGTTGATCATGGCCTCGCTTCTCAGCCGTTTGCCCATGGTCTTTTCCAGCTGTTTTCCCAGCCAGAGAACCCGGTCAACGTCCCAGCCATGTTCGATGCCCATCTCGTCCACCTGTACCAGGGTGTCTTCCAGGCAGACAAGGCCCACATAACGGGGGTCGTCGTAGTAGTAGTCCCCGGTTCCCTTGATGGGACGGTCGTCCAGGAAGTTGGCCGGCTGGCCGCCGAGGCCTCCCAGGGTGGCCTCGAAATTCCGGATGCCGGCCTGGAGGGCGGCCAAAATGGAAGCCGACG
>DATFJZ010000298.1:0-6463 GCA_035268945.1 Desulfobacteraceae bacterium
GGACGGCCTTTTCACGGTCCAACCCCTCCCATGATATTTACGGCCTGGAGAGTTTTACACGGTTCCGGCACTGGGGGTGCAGCACCTCCCTGATCATCGATGCAAGGCGAAAACCCTTCCACGCCCCGCCCCTGGCTGCCGACAGGGCCGTTGCCAAGGGGGTGGAACGGCTTGGGGTGAAAAACGGGTCCCTGTACGGGCTCATCTGACGGGATTTACCTGCCCGAGAAGGGGAAATTTTACTATCCGGCCTGGTTTTTACTATCCGGCCCGGGTGGGGAGTTTTATGATGACACTGGTGCCCTGGCCATGGCAGCTCTCGATCTCAATGGTTCCGTTGTGTGCCGTGACAATTTTTTCCGCGATGAAAAGACCAAGACCGGGCGTGCTGGGTTTCCCGTATGACACATAGGGCTGGAAAATCTTGTCCATCTGTTCCTGCAGTATCCCCTGGCCGGTGTCATTGATGTCGATGGTGAGAACATCGTCCTCTTTGACGGTGGAAACCGATATGATGCCCGACGGGCCAACGGCATGGCAGGCGTTGTTTATGATGGCGGAAAATACTGCCAGCATGCTTTCCGGTGCCGCCGCCTCCATCCTTGAATCAGCAGCAAAACTGGTGTGGATTTCCACGGTTCTGCTGCATTTTTCCGCTTCTCTTTTCACGGCCTTTTGGATCAGGGTGCTGAGCTCCACCGGTTCCCTGCTTTCATTGACCAGGGTTAAAAAATGTTTCAGGTGGGACACGGTGTCGGATATCTGGTTCATCTCCTCCAGGGAGTCGTCGATAATATCCGGACAGGTTCTAAGGGTGGTTTCAAGATCCAGGCCGCTTTTCATCTCATTGATCTGGCTGATGGTTCTGGCTGCGTTTTTCGAGAAGGTGTCAGCATTGGTGTGTAGGGCTGCCAGCAGAATTTCGTATTGCTCAATGAGCTTTGTGATGTCCCTCCGGTAGCGCTGAATTGCCGTCAGGTTTTTTTTTACCCTGTCAACGGGCTGTTCCAGGTGACCGGCTGCTTGTGAAGCCATCTGACCAACCCCGGAAAGTTCCTCGGCCTGTTTGAGTTTCTCCTGAAGGGTTTCAAGGGTTTCAAGGGATTCCTTCAAACGGTGGGATTTGTCCTCGATCATCCGCTCCAGGCTTTTGTTGTATTTTTCCAGGTTGGCCTCGGCAACAATCCGTCTTGCCACCTCCCGGTTCAGGCGGATATTCTTGTCTGCAATTTCATCCTGCCGCTTTTCAAGGTCCTGGAGGTGAATGTACGAGCGGATGGCAGTGGTAACGGCTGTAAAGAGTTTTTGACTGGTAAGCTCGGTTTTTTCCTTGTAGTCGTTGATATCGTAGTCAAGGATCACCCTCTTTTCAGGCGCCTTTCCCGGCTGTCCCGTCCTGAGGATGATCCTCAGATTGACGTTTTTTATCTCCTCCCTTATGTGCTTTGCCACATCAAGGCCGGCGTGGGAGTTTTCCATGACAACATCGAGGATCATGCAGGCCGCATCGGGGTGGTTCCGAACGAGCTCTTTTGCCTCTTTTCCCGAATATCCCGAGATGAATTCGAGACAACACCCCTGGTAGGTATAATCGGAGAGGACAAGTTTTGTCATGGTATGGATCTCTTCATCATCATCAATGATGATAAGTTTCCACTTCTTCAAATTTTCATTGGCCCCGTCGGATTCGCTGGCAAAGAGGATATCGTCGTCACGGGTGTGTTTGTCTTCTGTTTTCGGCATGACATAACCCCCTGTGAAAAAATTTGAGAAAGAGAGCTGAATCAGCATCATTTTCTGGATACAGGTGAAGAATATGGAATTTCCACTGGGATGTCAAAGACCTTTTGAATTTTTTATCTGAAGCTCGTTTTAACCCGGCCGCTACCAGAGGTCCTCCCCTTCCCTCATTCTCGCAAATCATCCAGGATTTGCTCCGAGGCGAGCGGCAGCTATTGTCAGCATCCGTGCTGATAGCTGCCGCTCAAAACCGGGAAGAGGAGCACCTCTGGCAGCGGCCTGGCGCTGTCGTGGTGCGCCGGCAACCGGTGCGGGTGCCGGCCGCACCGCTGCTTGAAGGTTTATGCTTGACTTACCAGCCAGTGTAAAATAGTATGAATCAAGGTAGAAAGTGCCAACGACCCTTGGGACAAAATGAAATGATGCGCAAATCTGGTTGCGATTTTAATTATTTTAGGGAGGAGCTGTCATGTATGAAATTATTGCAAATCCAAAGGACTACAACCTGGACAATCTTATCGAGGGAACGGGAAACGCCAAAATTGAATTTTCAAGCGAAGAGCGGGAAAAATGGGCCAGCGAGATAAACGGTTTCAGCCAGAAAATCATCCGGTTTGCCGAAAAGTCCCAGGAGCTGGCAAAGCTCTTTTCCGGGTCAGAGCC
Source organism: Desulfobacteraceae bacterium (assembly GCA_035268945.1). Lineage (GTDB taxonomy): Bacteria > Desulfobacterota > Desulfobacteria > Desulfobacterales > Desulfobacteraceae > DATFJZ01. Next base: position 2,404 of record DATFJZ010000298.1, read on the forward strand.
CATCTCAACAACGCCTGCTTCCATTAAAACACTTAAAATTCAGCTTTTTACAATCAATGACGCCCTTTCCAAGGCAATGGAAATTGCCGAAAAGCTCGAATCGGATATTAAAAAAACGTAAAAATGGGGTCAGACCATAATAACCGGTTGAATTTTCAGTAAATATATTCCATAAAAGCCGACTTTCAGGCCTTAAAACCCCCTTTTTGCCATCAAAATGGGTGTTTTAAGCATCCTCAAGGGCTATGTCTTTCAGGCGTGATCATCATCTTCGGCTGGATCCGGTGGTTTTGAACCAGCGGGGTAGGCCGAAGATGACGGCTCAATGGCTTTTCCTAAGCTTTTTCTTCACCCTTATACCCTTGAATTTTTTCAATTTCTTCAACGATCTTTTCCGCAGAATCCCCGAACAGGTCTTCGATTTTGATCAGATCGAGGAGCTTGTCATCCCATTTGATTTTACTGGATTCAAGCCAGAGATCTTTGATCCGTGTGTATTTGCCTCCCAGGGCTTTTATCCGCTTTAACAGCGACACCTCGCCCTGGGACTTGAAAGTGACATGGAGGGAGAGGATATAGGCAATCACATTGGGTCCTGTGGACGTGGCGGCAAGTATGGGGATCACAAGGATGTTCCGGCCGTCTTTTCTTCCCTTGCCGATATAGACATTCCCCTCTCTTACAATGATGTTCTTGGTCCCCTTGAGGCGGTGGTCCGTTTCTACCCGGGAGGTTTCCTGTTCCAGGGAGCCGGTTTTGGCGACCACTTCAATTTTCGTCTCACTGTTGGGCTCGCCAAGAAGGGTGAGCCCGGATATCCTGTAGAGCAATGCCCCCTGTATGCCGGAAAAGATCTGCTGGAGATTTTTGAGCACCAGCACATTCTGGTTGGTCAGCTGGGAGATGGCAAAGTTGTGGTGGGCAAGTTCATCATAGACAATCCCCTGGTATCTCTCAACGATGCGGCTTGTCCCAACGGTAACGGTTTTGGCCTGGTGCTTGATGGCATCCACCGGTCGGGCCATGATGTTGATGGCTTCGCCGATGTTTTTAAAAAACGCGTTGAGCATGTTGGAGGGGGTGCCCTTGACGGCAAAATCCGTTTCAAAGTCGGACACCGGCAGCCTCCCGGAAAGGTATTTCAACAGCAAAGTGATGTTGGAGACATTGTCCAGTCCCAAGGCGGCTGGAAAGCTGTGGTTTCTTCGCTTTTCCGTAAAACCGGTGTAAAATTTTGCAATGGCCTCCCTGAATTTTTTTTCCAGGACAACTTCGTAGATGTCGTGCCCCATGTTGGTGTACTCGTCCACAAGGTCCTGTATCTCGTTTCGTGCGGTGTACATGAACTCGGAGCCCCTGTTGATGGCAAGGGCCGCATAATACCCCCAGATATGTCCCACCAGGGTGTTCAGCACCGGGGCCAGGTGTTCCTTGACCGCCGGTACCTTGAACACATCGGCGGCATAAGTGTCAAACCGTGTCTCCCCCTGTTCGGTAATCACCACAGGGGCGGCCTTGTGGGCGTGGAAAATGGCCGTATCCTTTACAATGTCTCCGAGTACGCTGTTCCGTGTACCAGCGGCGCACACAAGGATCAGCGGTTCCGAGGAGAGGTCGATGTGCTTCTTGTCCTCCACAAAATCCGAAGAGATGGTTTTATAGCACAATTCGCTGAGTTTTATTCGGATCTCATCTGCCGCGGTTTTGTTGGAACCGCTTCCCACGGTGGCCCAATAGTTTTTTGCCACGGCAAGCCGGGTGGCCGACTGGTTGATGGCCTCTTTGAGCTCAAGGGTCTTTCGCATTTTTCCGGGCAGGGCGGAGAGCTCGTTGATCTCCCCGGCCACAAATTCTGGGGAAACCCGTTTGGTCAGGGCGGCAATGTGCAGGCCGAGAAGGGCTCCTGCTGCGATCTGGGAGTAAAAGGCCTTGGTCGAGGCAACGGACATTTCAATGTCCCTGCCGCTGCTGGTGTAAAAGACCCCGTCGGTCTTGAAGGTAAGATCCGAATCCCTCCGGTTGACAATGGCAAGGGTTCTGGCCCCCCTTGCCCTGACCATGTCAACGGTTTTATTGGTATCTGTTGTGGTGCCGGACTGGCTGATGGCCACGATGAGATCTTCCGCCATGGAGTCGGTGTCGCTCTCCTCGCCTCGCATGGCAAAACCGGAGAGTTCCGATGACTTCATGGCCCTGATCTCAATGCCCGCATCGGCAAGGTAGTGGGAGAATATGCCTGCACAGCCCTGGGCGGCAACGCCGGCAGTCCCCTGGCCGATGAAGAAGATCCGCTTGATGGTGTCGTTCTGGAGTTCTTTTTCCAGAAAATCGGGGATGACGGACCGGTCGAGCTGGGTGATTAAGGCGTTGGTTGTTCCATCGGTTTTCCATTTGTTTTCCAGGGTTTTTTCCACGGAAACCGGGGCTTCCGATATTTCCTTGAGAAAGTAGTGGGGGTAGTGCTGCCGGTCAATGTCCCTGGAGGTGATTTCACTGGTCTGGATATCCGAGGCGGTGAGATCGATGGGGCTGTTGTCGTAGGAAAAGGAGGATAGGCCGGATAGCCCCCCCCTGGAGCACTGGTCAAGGATCATGATCTGGCCGTTCTTTTCGCCGTTGAGCTTGATGAAACGGCTGGTCTCTTCCACAAGGCCGTAGAGCTCCGATGCAGCGATGTAGTGGTCCTTTCCCATGCCCACAAAAAGGGCCTGGCCGCTTCCCTTCTGGGCAAAAAAGAGCTTGCCCGGGGCAAGATCGCTGTGCATGCTGATGGCGTGGGAGCCGCTGAAGTCGTTGACAGCCAGCCTGAACGCCTCGTTGATGGTCTCCCCCTGCCGGAGATAGTGCTCGATCTGCAGGGGGATGATTTTTGTATCCGTGGTAATGTCAGGACAGATCGAGTCGTACCGCTCCTGGTAAGCCTCTTTCAAATCCAGGTAGTTGTCAATGTCCCCGTTGAGGCAGGCATGGATGATCCCGCTTTTTTCCAGCTGCTTGTCAAAGGGTTCGTTGTCCACGGGGTGGCAGTTCGCCTCGGTGATGTCGCCAATGGAGGCCCACCGTGTGTGGGAAGAGATGGTGTGAAAGGAGAAGGGAAAGTCTGCCAGCACCTGGAGCAGCTGGTCGTTCTTGATCTGGTTTCTTAAAAACGACACATTGTCCCCCAGACTGCCGATCTCTGCGGCGCATTTGTACACCAGGGAAATGGTGACAAGGTGCCCCGGGTCTTCACCATGGGTGTCGTGAATGGTGATGCTGTTGTTGGCCAGTATGGTGCTGGTGGTCCTCTTTTTCAGGTCATCACCCAGGCCGGCCTGGATCAGGCCGTTTCTGAAATCTTCAAAATTCTCCTTGGAAAAGGTGAAAACCAGAGAAATTCCGGCGGAATCCCGTCCCCTGACTTCCAGGCGATCAATGCTGTTTAACACCGCATTTATTTTTTTAAAAACAGCAATGGCATCGCTGTTTTGGGGATTTTTGTGCCGTACGGCAAGGTTTCTTATCTTGTCGATGTTTTCCAGAACTTCCTTGGCCATACACCAGTTGGCGTCCTTGAGAAGTTCGATGCGTTTTGTCGCCGTTTCAACTTCAGAACCGGACAGTTTGGCCATGGTTTCCTTGAGCAGATCCACCTCCTTTGCCAGGATAGTCTCGACGCGTTTGACCATGGCGGCAAGGCGCTGTTCCCTGTCCGGGTTGGAAAAGATATCAAAAATTCCATTGTCTTGCTTGAGATCCTGAACTTTTTTGAAAAAAGTACCAAGGGTTTGATCCCCGTCAAGGTAGTTTGTCTGCAAATCAAACCCTTTTTCCAGGCAGGATGAAAGGCAACAATCCTCGATGGACTGGACAATGGCCTCAAGCGCTTCAAGGTCGATGCTGTCGGAGGAATGTTCCTTATCCTTAAAGGCAACAAGGGCAGAAATGCCGCAGCAGAGGGTGTTTGAAAGGCTTGGAAACAGAACCAGGCAGTTTTTTGGTACCTGGCTCAGCGGTTTGAAAAAGGCGATTCTGGTGGGAAAAAAAGCCGATATCCTGCGGTGTAACCGTAAAAAGAAAC
>DATFJZ010000299.1:0-7612 GCA_035268945.1 Desulfobacteraceae bacterium
GCCTCCGGCCGGATTGCCGAAGACATATCAAAGGTCAACACCCATGCCAAGGGAGTTACGGACTCCAGCACCCGGGTCAGTGAAACCGTGGGAAAACTGTCTGACTTTGCCGCCCGCCTCCAGGAGAGCCTGAGTCGGTTCAAGGTTTAAAAACAAACTGGCGCTGGCGGCCGGATCCATTGCGAGATTCACGGCTGAAGAGGAACTTCCCATTTTTTCATGTATTTCCAGATGGCCGCCCTGCTCAGTCCGGTGCCCCCGTCGCAACAATAAATAGACGATTGTTACAGATAGGGAAGGTAGCGAAACACCACCCAGAAATGGCAGAAGCTTCCTGCCATGACAAAACAGTGCCAGATGCCGTGGAACCCTACGACATCGGGCCATGGAGACGGCCGTTTCAATCCATATATCACGGCGCCGGCGCTGTAGAACAGTCCTCCTGCTCCAAGCCAAACCATGCAGCCCGTGGAAAGGGTTGTGACCAGGGGATAGACGGCAACCAGGCAGAGCCAGCCCATGGCAAGGTAAATAACGGTGGAAATCCACCTGGCAATGTTCATGAAAAAGAGCTTGAGCACAATACCGGCAAGGGCCATAGTCCAGACCGTGCCAAAGAGGCACCAGCCCCAGGTCCCCCTCAAAGGGACCAGGCAGAGGGGAGTGTAGGTCCCTGCAATGAGAATGAAAATCATGATATGGTCCAGGCGGCGCATTCTGAGAAGCCATTCGGGTGAGAGGCGCAGCCCGTGGTAGAGGGAGCTTGAGGAGTACATCATCACAAGGGCGGAACCAAAAATGGAAAATGAAACAATATGCCACACCCCGGCGTTTAAAGCGGCCACAACGATAAGCAGGGTCAGGCCTGCCACCGAGGCGACGGCCCCGGCCAGATGGGAAATGGCGTTGACGGGTTCTCTTGGAGTAAACATTTATCCATTATACCCTTGTTGCTGGTTCTTAAAACAGTAAAACCGCTGTTTTACATTTTTTTTACTCAGCAATCTTGGCCAGCGATGAACCTCGTCACTGATTGTCGGCCAAACGGTGTCGGGCTTAGCTTTATTCAAGCTGGGCTTGGTCCTGTCTTCACCCATAACGCCCATGAGCAGGGTGCTCACAACAAAGATAGAAAGTCGAATTAGAGGCAGCCGATCCGGGTTTTGTCCGTAGCGGTTTTGAGCGGCAGCGGTCAGCATGGAGGCTGACCGGCTGTCGCTCACCTCGGAGCAGTCCATGGACGGGTTAATCCGACTATCATTCTTCTGAAATCTGTTTGATCCAGTCCGGGACCGTGGGGTTTTCGATGCCTTCGTAGTGGCGGGTTACGGGCTTGATGTCGATGATCGGTGTCTGGTCAAGGGCTTCCAGGCCCTTGACGCGGAGGATATTGCCGGAACGTTCAAGGAGTTGGATGGTGGAGATCAGGACGGGGTTGGGCCGGGCCGGGCTGCGGGTGGCGAAGATGCCCTGCTGCGGCAGGTCTTTTCGTCCCATGGGATGGACTTTGGTAAGTTTTCTGCGGTCTTCTTCCAGTTTGTGGGGCCAGAACAGGACTACGATGTGGGAAAAGGCGTCGATGCCATCCAAAAGTTCTTCAAATTCAGGTTTGATCACAAGTTCGGACATTGTGTTTTTTACCTGTTCACGGTTGTCTTTTACCTGCTTTTTTCTGGTTTCCGGGTCTGTTTCCACGTCCGGTCCGAAGGGAATTTCAGTGAGCTCGCTTTTTACGTATCCAACGGGTCTTACGGTAAATTCTTCTGTTTTTTTGCTGTGTTCGTTCATGCTGCTCTCCTTCGTTGGTTAGATTTGGTTAACGGGGGAATCAAAGACCGAGTCATACGTGATGGTCAGGTCTTTTACGCTCAGCCTTTTTGATTCTCCGGATTCCTTCATTTATTGTGATGCAAGGCAACCCCGGCAGACCGTTTCGTTTTCGAGCTTTTCAAGCTTGGACCCCATGGCGGACTCTCCGCACCGATCACAAAGCTCGGAGGGCTCGATTCTTGCCTTTTCCGGCATTTCCATTTCAGCAGGTTTTACGGTGAAAAGGTCTTCCAAAGGTGTTCCCAATATGTCGCTGCACCGCTCCAGGTGAAGTTCTTTGAACCGGTTTTCTTCCTGCTCGGTGGCGGTGCCGGCCCGGACCTTGTCCATCAGTCTCCGGTGTTCATCGTTCGGGGTACGGGCCTGGGGCACCTGGCAGGCGCGCACGCCTTTGCCTGTTTTTCGACTGAGCAGGGTGAGCGCCATTTTTCCGTAGTCCCTGTAGAAAAAATTGCCTTTCCCAAAGGTGCAGCCGGTCAGCACCTGGACCGCGTCTGCGGAGCAGGCATCGGTTTCCACCACCGCCACCAGTTCTTCATCTTCAGCGCGGGTTTCTGCAAGCTCGGACATGCAGGCCTTGACCGCCTGGAACCCGATGGCGATTCCCGGGCAGACGTGCCCGTGAAAGTCCACGCATTGTTTGAATGCTTCACTTTCCATAATTTGTTTGCCGTTCATTGGTACACTCCTTATTCAATTTTATCATTGTTTCAGTTTCGGATCGAGTCTTTGTTCCAGATCCATGCTTATAACCGCAAGTGCAAGTGCCGTAATCATCAAAGTAAGAGCGATCCAGGGATATACAAGCCACCACTTCATATCTCAAAACTGAACGCCGCTCCAATGGTCCGGTTGGTTGCCGGGTAGCCGGAGGTGTTCTTGTGTCCCTCATCAAACAGATTTTTTGCATACAGCTTTAACACGCCGTTTTTCATGCCTTTCCATTTTTCAAACAAGTTCTGCTCCACCGCCAGGTTGAAAAGATGAAACGAATCTATGGCGATGTCGGTAAATTCATATACATCCGGCGAGATTTCCTCGGCTTTCACCGTGATCTGCTCGTCCTGGAACTCGTAATCCAGGATCAGCCGGGTGGGGTCGAATACCTGCCAGGCAAATTTGGCTGTGACTTTGTTGTCCGGCCGGTTGTCCAGCTCTGTCTCTCCTGCGGGCTCGTCCCCCTGGTTTTCAAATGCCTGCCAGGCCCAGCCGGCCATGAATTCGAGATCGTCCCTGATGCTGCCGCTGAACTGCAGCTCGATTCCCTGGCGTACCACCTCGTCCAGGTTGATCTTGTAGTCCATGTATTCCAGGCCCGGCTCAACGGTGTTGCCGCTTTTGGGCCAGTATTCTGAATAGTCCCGGTTGTAGGCGATATAGTTTTTGATCCGGTAGTAGGAGTAGTTGAGCTTCATTTGAATGTCCCTGAAAAGTCTTCTGTTCAGCACCGCGTCATACCCGACCCCTTGCTCCGGATCCAGCCAAGCGCCCGTGGGCCTTCCCTGGGGGTTGTAATCCCCGTGATAGTCCGGTGCCCGCCATATCTTGCTGATACCGGCGGAGATGGACGTGTCCCTCAGCCAGGCGGCGTGATCGTCCAGGTCATACGTAATAAAAGACTTGGGAACCCATTCGGAAAAGTTCCGCTCTATCCACATGCCCCGGCCGGTAATGTAAATCGTGCCGGAACTAGAAGAGTGGTTGCTCACCCATATGGTGTCGTCCTCGTATCTCAGTCCCGCAGTCATGGTCAGGTCGGGAAGGATCGACCATTTGTGCTGGGCAAAGCCTGCAAGGGTTTCGATCCGCTTTTTGTCATCATGGGCGTATTCACTGTCATTCCAGCCCGGCACATCGCCGTACCCGTCGTAGAGCTGCTCCACCGCCGCTCCCAAGGTGGTGACATGGCCGTCCGCCAGGTTGAACTCGTTGGTGACCTTGCCGCCCTGCTGGTGCCATTTGGTCTCCCAGGAGCCGTCTTCTGTTCCCAGGGAATTATCCCTTGAATCCACCCATTCCATCATGGAGTAATCCCGGTTCTCCTTGCCGTAAAACGCAGACGCGTTCCAGGTGCCGGCGGAAGTGGGCAGTTCCAGGTTGAGCCGGTACGAGGTGGCGATCTTGTCCCAGGTGGGGGTCTGCCAGTCATAAAACCGGGAGGCTTCGGAGACGGTGGGATAGTCGTTGTCAAAGTCACTTTCCGGGTCATCCGGGGCGTTGTTCACCGGGATCTGCCGGTCGGCGTCCGTGTAAGAGGCTGTGAACGAGAAATACCCGTCGTTTTGCAAGAGATAGCTGAGTCGGCTGTAGAAGGTGTTTATGCCTGCTTCGTTGTTACGCAGATACCCGTCTGTTGCATAGTTCTGATATCCAAGGTCATAAACGAAATCCCCTGTCGATCCGGAAAGACTCAGGCTGTGGTTCTGGGTGTTGTAGGTGCCCAAGCTGCTGGAAACGTAGATATCGGGTTTTCGGGTGTCATGGCGCTTGGGATCTTTGGTGATGAAGTTGACCACGCCTCCGATGCTTTTGCCCGGGTACAGGGCCGAATGGGGGCCGGGCAGTACCTCGATGGAATCGATCATGAACGGCGGGATCAGGGCGTAGTCCACGATATGGCTGGAACGTCGGCCCCCGGTTTTCCGGATGGCGGACCCGTCCAGGGCGGTGGTGAAACGCTTGCTGGAAAAGCCGCGCATAACCAGGGTGTCGTCATCCGGCACCAGATCGGTGGCGCCGGTGTGATCCATGATTACAAGTTCTTTGACCAGATCCCCGGCATTCTGGGGAATTGTGACGCTCTTGTAGTCATCAAGGTGGATGGTGGATTTTTGCGGATCCACGGCAACCGTCTGCCCGGAAGCCTTGTCTCCACGGGCTGTAAAATCGATACGTCCCAGGTCATGAACTTCTTCTTGAGACGTGTTTTCGTCACACATGCCGGGCAAGGGCAGGGCGGCCGTAAAGACGGATACCAGAAAAATAATCAGGATAGTTGTTTTTTTCATACATTTTCCTCTTGTGTAATTTTTTTATATCCAACCCTGCAACTGGTTCAAATCCGTTGACTCGCGATAAACCCGATGGTAAACAGATATTGAGTCCCCTGTGTTGCAGGGGCTTTTCCCGGGAAGCGGCGGAGACTCTCCTGGCCGGGAGCCGCCGCTTCCCAACTTTTATTGTCCATCTTTTTTCTTTCAAATTCTATTATTCCGGATCACCTCCTTCTGTGTTTTTTCATCACATAAGCTTAAGCATGATGGTGATTGGTATTTTCAGTTGATCGTTAAACAGTTTTTGCGGAGGCTTGGACAGGGCGGTTCTGCTCCGAATCACCAAATAAAAAAGCCACAAAGATGCTGAAGCTTTCCGCTTCAAGAACCTTCATGGCTTTTTTAGGATAACCCGTATTGTATTTTAGCCGGTGGCTGTTACCTGCAAACCGCCCGGTTGAAGTTTCACAGCTTAGGTTTGGTTTTTCCGGTGGATGGCTTTTGCACATCCGTTTCATTCATGCCGAAAACCAGCTCCGTCTTCCTGACGGGCATTGAATCGCATTTATACGTATCCGTAAAAAAGGTGTCAACCTTTTTTTATAAATCTCGTTTTCCGATTATTCTGCAAGCCCTCAACTTTCGGACTCGTCTTTTTGTCAGAGAGGTCATCAACCAGGACCGAAAGTTGAGTCAAGCCCTTTCCGGAACAAGGGTTGTGTGAACCGGATCAACAATCTGATCGGGCGGTCATTGACGTTGGTCATCCCAATGGCGGCGGATTCGGGATTCAGATATCGCTTGACAGGAAAAAATAGATTTTATAGTATTGCCAACCACTGTCACGAAGGCAGCTTGCAGTTATCAAAAAAAACAACAACGAAAGCGGACGCTTTGCGTTTTTCGGCCTGGTGCCGATGATAAATAAAAAGGCCACGAAGGTCTCATCTTCATTTGGAAAAATGGAGAAGAGGCGTTCGTGGCTTTTTTTATGGAGGAGAAGCAATGAAAAAAGATAAGGATTTGATTTCGGGAAAAAAAAATGGGCTTTGGAAAAGGGTTGGCTGGTGTTTTTTAATGTTTTTTGCAGGATTTTGTATTGTAACAGCTTCGGCGTTGGCCCAAAATCAGGAAGAAACAGTGTATAAACTGGAAGACATCGTGGTTTCCACCACCCGTAATGAAATTCCGGTAAGTGATGCAGCACAGAGCGTTACCGTCATATCGGAAGAGGATATCATGAATTCCCCCTTTGAACGGGTGGAGGATATCATCCGGAGCGCGCCCGGCATCTACAATACCAGGCACTTCGGGACGCAGAGATCAGGCGTGTCCAATCCCATCACCGTGCGTGGCGTGGGCGGAAACCGGGTGTTGCTGCTGGTGGACGGGGTGCCCCAGAACGATAACTTCAACAACTCCATCGCCTGGGTGGCCTGGGGGCATATTCCAAAGGAGGCCATCAAGCGCATCGAAATAGTCCGGGGGCCGACATCGGCCATGTACGGATCGGAAGGCATGGGCGGGGTGGTCCACATTATTACGAAACAGCCGCAAGCGGGGCGGGAGACATCGGTCCGGGCGGAGGCGGGCACCTCTGACACCTATGCCGGACGAGCGTTTCACAGCCAGAAAATCAATGATCTTGGCCTGCTTGTCGCAGGCGGATACGAAGAGTCCGACGGTTTTTACATGAAAGAAGACCCTGAAAGCTACGAGATCAAACGGCACAGGGAAAGCAACAAGGTCCTGGGCAAGGCGAGCTATGATCTGGATGACTCCTCGAGGATTGATTTTTCACTCCTCCATTATGATCATGAAACAGGTAAGGGGCGAAACTATTTTTATGATGAGCTCAAGCTGGATCAGTACTGGGCAAAATACACGAGGCAAACCCCGGGCGGCATCGGCCTTCAAGGGCTGATCTATTATAATCGGGCGGACAAGGTGGCGTTTCAGGATACGTCAAAAGACAACTTTGCTTCGCTTTATCGCGAAGAAGAAGCCCCGTCCTCAACATGGGGAGCGGATCTGCAGACCACTTTTCCGATTGCTGAACAGGCCGAATTGACCATGGGGGCGGCGTTTAAGGAATCCTCCTGGGACTATGACGATGAATTTGTCAACAGCGACCGTGACGAAGGTGCCGAAGGGACTCAACAGTATCTGTCTCCTTTTGCCAATATGGATTTGACATTTTTTGAAGAGAGTTTGCTTGTCAATCTGGGTGCCCGGTACGACTGGATCCAAACCTCGGATGGTGCTAACTGGGATGATGATCCGGATGCCGGAGACCCTTATAACAACAGCTACAGTTCCCAGGAAGACAGCAGCTTTTCACCCAAAATCGGAATCACCTGGCATCCGGATGAAAAAACCACCCTGCGAACTTCCGCCGGCAAGGGCTTTCGTGCCCCGAGCCTGTTTGAACTCTACAAAGTCCATGTGCGCCAGGGCGGCAGATCTTTCCGGCATGCCAACCCGGATTTGGATCCCGAAGAAATCTGGTCCTATGAAATCGGCGTGGAAAGAATGCTTTTGGACAATCTTCAGGCCGGCCTGACCTACTATCAATCCTATGCGGAAGATTATATCGGTACCCGAGTGACCAAGACCTATAAAAAGAGCGGAAAAACATTTAAAGAATACAAGCTGGACAATATCAGTGAAGTGGAGATCCACGGCGTTGAAGCGGAGATTGCCTGGGATCCGCGGGAGGATCTGTCTTTTTTCGGAAATTACACCTGGAATGTTTCCGAAATCACGGAAAACGACGCAGCTCCGTTTGA